>JAYRLF010000205.1:0-7587 GCA_041905385.1 Allosphingosinicella sp. | reverse complement strand
ACCGCCGACGCCGCTGCGGTCGTCGACGGCGAGGAGCTGCAGCTCAGCCAGAAATCGGTACAATATGGCCCCGGCGGCGGCACCGTGACCCTGGGCCTCACCGCCGGCGCCGCACCGGTCGTGGTCCAGAATGTCGCGCCCGGCGTCTCGCCGACTGACGCGGTCAACCTGTCCCAGCTCCAGGCGTCGATGCAGAGCGCCGTCGCCGATGCCGCCGCCTACACCGATCTGCGGATCGACGCGCTCGGCCGCGACCTCACCGGCCTGCGCCGCGACGCCAATGGCGGCACCGCCGGTGCGCTGGCGGTCGCGGCGCTGCCGCAGGCCACCGAACCGGGCCGCAACATGGTCTCGTTCGGCCTTGGCCACTTCCAGGGCCAGTCCGCCATCGCCATGGGCCTGTCGACCCGGCTCGACGATCGCGGCCAGACCGTGCTGCGCGCCGGGGCCACCGTCGACACGCGCGGCCGCGCCGGCGCCAATGCCGGCATGGGGATCCAGTTTTGATCGGCCGTCGCAACGCCGGCGCGCCGGCCCTGGCAGTGCGCAACAATCCCTTCCCGGCGCCGGCCCGCCCGGAGGAGCCGCGCCGGCTGGATCTCGCCGAGACCTGCGCCCAGTTGATGGACCTGCTCCGGCCCGGCCTGGATTGGGCGCCGGCCGACCTGCTGCGGCTGCGCGTCCGGCTGCTCGCCAACGCCGCCATCGAGCTGGCCGGCGACGCCCATGTCGAATCGCTCGCCCTGCGCATCATGGCCTCGGCCGGCGACGCTCACGGGCCGGACGCGGTCCCCGAACGCCGCGAGACGCTGGCGCGGCTGGCGCATGAGGATTCCTATCGGCTCTGGCGCTACGTCACCTGGGAGCGCCCCGACATCCAGCGCCCGTAGCCATCGCTCAGAGGTGGTAGCGGCGGAGGTTCGCTCCGACGTCCACATACCATTCCATCCATTGCCTGTCGGTCCAATTGGCCTGGGGGCCGCGCCATGATTGGTCGCCCATCCGCCTCCCAAGGTCCTTCCAGAAGATCGCCCGCTGGTTCTTCGACAGCGCCGCGCCGTGGAGATAGCCGGCGACGAGGCCTGCGCCATAATTAGCGGCCGCGACCTTCCGCCCATAGGGAAAGGCGGGATTTTGCGGGATATAATCGTGGCCGAAGGTCTCGATCAGATAGGCCTTGGACCTGCCGTCCGCGCCGATCACGGCGCCGCGCGAATAGCCGGACGCGGCCCAGTCCTCGGCGATCGCCGTGGCTGCCTTGATATAGGCGTTGGGGATGTTCTTCAGCACGCCGACCAGCAGGTTGAACATCATCTTGTACGGATTGCCGCCGCCCAGGAACTTGTAGAGCTGCTGTCCGAACTTGAGCGCGTCCTTCGCGCCCGGCTCCTTGAGCTTCTCGAGATCGACCGCCAGCTTGCCGACGATCTGCTTGGCGTTGAGCCGATAATCGTGCGGCACGTAGCGGCCATGGTCGGCGCTGTCCGGTATCGCCCGTACCAGCGCATAGGAGGCCTGCCACGCACCGGCCTCCGATTGCCATTCGCTGTCGGGGCCGCTTTCCGCCAGCATCAGCTCGGTGCCGCTGGCCAGGTCCGAAAAGGCGTCGAAATCCTCCGCCTCATAACCATAGCCGGTCTCGCCCGAAAATTCGCTTTCCTCCTCGGCCAGGGCCTCGCTCGGCCAGCTCTCCTTGCCGCCGCAATTCGGGCAGAGTCCATGTTCGCTTTCGCTGTCCAGCCAGGCCATTTGATCCTCCTCCAGCTCGAATTCTTCCTCATGCTCCTGTTCGGAAAGGCCGCAGGGCGAGAGCTGCTCCTCTTCCATCTCGGCCGCCTGCCAGGGCGCTTCGGCTTCGTGGCCCGAAGCCTCGCTCCATTCGGCCTGGCTCCACGGCGCCTCGCTTTCGCCGTCGCTGCCGGCATTCCACCAGCCGGCCTTCTTGAGCCTGTCGTCCTTCTTCACGACCGGGTCCGACTGGCGCGGGAATTCGTGGAGATGATGGCTGCCATTGCCGATGTCGCTGCCGTCGGGCTTGCGCAGCCGCAGCGGATGGACGCCGTAGCGCGCCCCCGGCGGCATCTGCCGGCCGCCCAGCGCATTCAGCTTGGCCGTGATCAGGTCGTAAAGCGCCTGCATGTCGAAGGCATAGGGATCGCCATGATAATTGCTCGGCGTGTCACGCGCCTTGCCGAGCCAGCTCCCCTTCGCGGCGGTCCGGATCGTCTTCGCGTCATATTCCCGCCAGATCACCGAGCGGCCGAGATTCCGGTCGATCTCCTTGTGGACCGTGACGGTCAGCAAATGGCCTGCGCGCGCCGAGGCGAGGATATAGAGGTCGGCGAGGACGTCGAACGCCTGCTTCGTCCATTTGTAATAAGCGTGGGTCCGTTTCTGCCTGTCGGCGGCGGCTTTGGCCCTGCCGAGCTGCCCGTAGCCGATCGACGCATAAAGGTCGGGATTCGACGGCGGCGGCAGCGATCCGTCGGGCCTGCGCTTGAAATATTCGATGTCGGGCACGGTCTCGATATTGATCGTCTTGCCGTAGCAGATCCGCTTTCCCCGCTTGCTCAGGAACTCGTAGACCGTGCCGCTGGCCGGTTTCGCGAGATCCTGCGTCGCGGCATAGTCGCCGAGCCGGTTGAGGAAGCCGTGGACGGCGCCCTTGCTCTTGGTCTTCGGATCGGAGGCCTTGTAGCGGTCGTCCTTGAGCTTCCCGTCCGTCCCCGCGCCGACGTCGTGGATGATGAACCAGGCCTTGGCGATGTCGCCGGCGAGCAGCTCGCCGCCGCGTGCGCTCGCCGCCCGCGCCAGGCCCGGCCGCGTCTTCAGCCAGTCGGCCGCGAAGCGCCGCCGGCTGCCGCCCTTCAGGAAATCGGCGAAGCGCGTCCCGTCCATCTCGAGCGCGCGGTCGCGCTTGGGATCGTCGAACCGGCCCGCAATCGCGAGCATCGCGTTCAGCTTGGGCGGATCCTCGCCCTGCGGCTCCTCCCGCTCCTCCTCCTCTTCGCCGTTCCACGCGCGATCCTCGAACGCGAACGGAGAGGAAGGGGGCGCGAACGACGCGAACGGCGATTCCAGCCCCAGCTGATCGAACGGCCTGTCCTCGGCCAGTGAGCCCGACATGTCTCGCCCTCCTGTTCAGCGCACCGCGACCAGGCGCGGCGTCCGCACCTCGGTCGGCTTGCTCGCTTCCTTGAGGTTCTTGCCCGTGGCCGCGGCCCATTCGGTGATCACCCGCCGTGTCTCGACGCCGATCGGCCGCGGGTCCTGGGTCGGGCTGCTCGGCAGCGCATAGAGCATCCAGGCGAGGTTCGCGTCGCTGACCGCGCCGGCCTCGATCATCCGCAGCAGCATCGAGATTTCCGAAGCCATCGAAAAGAAGGCCGCGGATTTGCTGTGCGGCTTCATGCCGACCCGCTCGCCCATCAGCCGCAGCCGCTCCGAGGCGCTCGACCCCTGCGCCGTCAGGTCCTGGACGATCGGCGTGTCGAAGGCGACGGTCAGCTCGGCCCAGCCGAGCGCGGTGACGGCGGCCAACTCCTCGCGGCGCAGCAGGCCCTTCTGGCGCCGCGACAGGAGCACATATTTGAGCTGCTCGGCGATCCGGAAGATCCTGTCATTGTCGGCCTTGTTGACCCCGACCAGGTTGCGCTCATTGGAGATCGCCTGCCACAATTCGAACAGCAGCTCCTCGAACAGCGCGGTGAAGCTGGTGTTCGCGGCCGCCGCCTTCTCATAGCTGGGCGCGCCCTCGTCCTCGGTGCCGAACGACAGGTCGAGCCCGAACAGCCGCCAATAGGCGTTGCGGCGCACCGCTTCCGGATCGGGCCGGACGACGCTGGTCGAAAGCCAGGCGGACAGCGGGTTGGCGGCGCCGAACAGGATCGCCTCTGTCGCGTCGACCCAGCGCTGGGTCTCGACGGACGGAATGCCGAGGCTCTCGCCGGAGCGATAGGCCCGGACGATCCGCCTCAGGATCTGAACGATCCGGGTGCTTTCGAGCACATAGGCGTAGCCGAGATGGTCCCAGGGATCGACGTCGAAGTCGGAGCCCTGGCTGGCGAACCGTCCGGTCTTCCAGAAGGCGTCGCGGGCGCTGGTGTCGTTTCCGGGCTCCGCCTTGGTCGCCCGATCCCAGACATTCTCCATGTACAGGACGAGGTCGAGCGGATCGGCGGTGAGCACCGCCATCGACGCGGTCCAGATGTCTCCGGGCGATGCGGTCCGTGGGTCGCCGCCCAGGATTTGGCTGATCAGATGGTGGATCATTTTCTGCTCCCCGTCGCGTAGATCGAGATCCGGTAGAAGGATGTGGTCGGCTCGGTCGGCCGCACCGCCTTGGACAGGTCGGCCCGCCGCAGCGCGTTCTGGATCTGGATGATCCGCGGCGCCTCGTGCTTCGGGATCTCGCCATGGCTGGGCGACAGCGCCTGCAGCGGCTTCAGCGCATCGAGAATGTCCTCGACCCATTGCGCGCCCGTCGATTGGCTGGCGGCCGCCGCGCCGATCGTGCCGCTTTGCGCGACCTCCTGCAGCACCTCGAGGATCGCGTCCTTGAGTTCGGACCGGCCTGATGTTCGTGCCATCGCTTCATCCTTTCCAGTCAAGCGGCCAAAGCCTGGTTGTTGAGCCAGGACCGCGCGCGTTCGATCCAGTGGCTGGCCCGGTCGGGCGCTTCCGCCTCGCGCAGGCCGGTGAGCGCGACGATCCTGATCCCTTCCGACCGTCGCCAGTGCGGCGAGGTCCACAGGGATGGGCCGGCGGCGCGCTCGAGTTCGGTCAGCGCATCCGGGGACACGCGCTTCGGGTCGTAGACCGACGTCATCGGCCGCCCCTGCAGGGCCGGCACCGGCGATTCGAGGCAGGCCTGCGCGATCGCGGCCATGGCGGCGAGCGACCGCTGCAGCAGCGGCTGCAATGTCGGCTCGGCGAGCCTGGCCGGGAAACGGGTCATCATCGCGCCTTGCAGCGCGTTCCAGGGTCCCGCCGCGCCGTAGCAGTGACGGGCGAATTCGCAGCCGAGCGCGGTGCGCAGCCAGCCGATCGGGTGGGGGTCGCCGATCGGCCAGCGCAGGATCGTCGCCGCGTCGCAGACCACGTCGTAGAGCGCCGCCACCGACGCATAGCCGGTATGGAGGAAGGCGAAGACGTCGGCGACGATCTCCGAAGCCCAGGGCGTCCACATCGCCTTGAGCTCGGCGTCGCCGGCCAGCGCCTCGGCGATGGATCGGCGCGCCGCCTCGGTCCAGCCGGTCAGATGCGCGACCTGGTGGCCGACCTCATGGAACAGCGAGGTCGGGCGGTAGAGATTGTGGCGGACGATCTTGACCGCCGCGACTGGCATCACCGCGCCGGGCGTCCACAGCCGCACGCCGGCGCGCAGGATCGAGGCGCCGGTGCCCTTGTCCTGATAGACCAGCACCCGCGGCACCGGCGTGCCGGCCTGCTTCAGCACCCCCTCCATGCTCGCCGCCGCGAGCGCATCGAGCGTCGAAAGGGCGGTGCAGAGCAGCGGGCTGGTGCGCGAGTTGATCGCGTCGCCCAGGAAATCGAGCGTCGTGTCGACCTGGACGTAGCGGCGGCGGAAGCGCTGCACCCCGGCCGCCGCCCGGCCGAGCATCGCCGGCGCCTCGCCGGCGCGCGCGATGTCGCGCTCGACCGCCTCGCCCATCGCGATCAGCTCCTCGACGATCCGGTGGATCTCGCGCCGGAGCGGCAGGCCGATCTCGGCCTCGACCGATCGCCACGCCTGGATCGCCGCGAATTCCTCGGCGTCCCGAAAGGTCCGCGCCGAGGCGAGCCAATGCGCCAGCTGTCGCTGCAGGTCGGCGGCAAGCAGCGCCGCATGGGGCGTGGCCGCCTTCACCTTTTCCTGCTGCCCGCGGCGACCGAGATCGCGATCTTCGGTTTGCCCTTCAGCGCCTGCTCGATCGCGGCCAGGCCTGCCGCGCCGCCGGCCCCGCTCTGGTCGAGGCCGGGAACGTCCGACAGCCGCACCCGAAGCCGGACGCCGGGATCCGGCTGGTTCGCCGCCTGCAGGAAGTCGTCCTTATGATCGCGCAGCCAGGCCGACAGCGCCGGCAACGCCCAGGCCGCGATCCGCCGGCGCAGCGCCGCGACCTGCGCCTGCGGCAGCTTGGCGGCGACGCGCGCCGCGAAATCCTCGAAATCCTCGCCGTCTTCGCGGGCCAGGCCTGCCGGCCCCGTGTCGCCTTGGCCGAGGCTGCGGATTTCGCCGAGCAGCTTGCGCAGGATCTCGCCATGGCCGCGGCCGCTGCGCAACGCACCGGCCAGCAATTGGGCATCGGCTTCCGACAGATAGAATCCGATCGTGATCCTCTTCCGCGCGGCGTTGACCGCGATCCAGGACCGGCCGGGGGCGGGCGGGCGACCCGCCGCCGCGACATTCTGGTCGAGCGGCTCGAGCACATAGAGCCTTTGCCCGGCGCCCACGCTGCGGCTGCTGCGCGGCTTGTGCGTCGTGCCGGCCCCGCCGAGCCCGGGCTCGCGCAGCAGCACCCCGGCCGCCCGCGGCGTCAACGGGAAGGCGCCCATCGTCCTTGGCGCATTGCGCAGGCCGTGGCGCATCATGCCGGCGACCGAGGAACCGGGCCTGGCCTGGAAGATGTGCATCCGCGCCCGCAACGGGAAGCGGCCCCCGGCCGCGCGCACGGCGGCGCCGAGGCTGCCGCCGCGATAGGCGGGCAGGCTGTCGGCCGCCCGCGCCGAGATCGCGACTTCGGGCACGCGGCTATATTTGGCGAAGCTGCGCGCCCGTCCGGGCCGGCGGGTGACGAACAGGCCGCCGATCGACGGTGCCAGCTGCAGATCCTCGCGGATCATGTCCTGCGGCAAATAGGTCGCTGCGGCTTCGGCGAAGGCATCGGCGACCGCGACTTCGGTCAGGTCGCGATCCTCGAACAGATACTCCTCGGCCTCGGTCAGCCGCCGGACAGTGTCCTCGATCACGCTCGCCAGCGCGACCGGGCCGGCCGCTTCGGCGCTCGCATCGCCGCGGCTTTCGGCCTCCAGCGAGACCATCTTGAGGCCGGCATCGACGATCGCCTGGGACAGCGGCCGCGAATCCTGCGGTCCCACATATTGCTGGATCATCTTGGCGAGGTAGCCGGCGAGGAAGGAAACGACCTTGGGCCGCCCGACCAGGCCGATGCCCGTGCGCAGCGCCGCCAGCAGCACCGGCACGAATTGCTCGATCTGCGGCGCCAGCGCGTCCTCGCTTTCGCTGGCGGCGAGCTCGGCGATCAGCGCCGACCGTGCCTCGGCGAGTGCCTCGAGCTCGTCGCTTGCGTCGATCGTCTCGCCCGCGCCGGCGCCGAACGCCTCCTCCTGCGCCGACAGCATCCCGGGGAAGGCGACTGCTTCTGCCAGGCTGAGGTCGAATGAGTCGGCAAGTTCCTCCGTGTTCGTCGCCACGATCGGCGGATTCATCTGCCCCATGACACCCGGCGCCTGCGCCTGCGCCGGCACGCCGGCCTTGCCGAGGATCCGATCGGCCAGGATTCGTGCCTTCGGCTGGAGCGGCGCCGGCAGCTTGCCGATCGCGAATTTCAGCACCCGCTCCAG
>JAYRLF010000204.1:0-7699 GCA_041905385.1 Allosphingosinicella sp. | reverse complement strand
CATGCCGATCTCGAACACCTCGGCGGTCGAGGTCAATTTCGCATATTTGCCGTCATGGGCGAGATAGGGGCCGTAGCGGCCGATGCTCGCCGTGATCGGCTTGCCGCTCTCGGGATGGTCGCCGACGGTGCGCGGCAAGGAGAGGAAGCGAAGCGCCGTCGCCAGGTCCGCGTCGGCGGCGGGCACGTCCTTCGGCAAGGATGAGCGCTTCGCCTCCTTGCCGTCCCCCAGCTGGAAATAGGGGCCGAAGCGGCCCGAGCGCAGGGTGACGTCCTGGCCGGTCTCCGGATCCTGGCCCAGCACCTGCGGGCCATTGTCCTCGCCGCCCTCCTCGGCGCCGAAACGGCGGGTATATTTGCAGTCGGGATAGTTGGAGCAGGCGACGAAGGCGCCGAAGCGGCCGCCGCGCAGGCCGAGCCGGCCCTCGCCGCAGGCCGGGCAAAGACGCGGATCGGAGCCGTCGCCCTTGTCGGGAAACAGCCAGGGCGCGAGGAATTCGTCGAGCGCGGCGGTGATCTCCGACGGCTTCTGCTCCATCACCTCGGCGGTCTTCGGCTTGAAGTCGCGCCAGAAGTCCTCGAGCACCTTCTGCCAATCGAGCCGGCCGCCGGAAATGTCGTCGAGCTCGTCCTCGAGAAAAGCGGTGAAATCGTAGGAGACGTAGCGCTCGAAGAAGCGCTCGAGGAAGGCGGTCAGCAGCCGGCCGCTCTCCTCCGGCACCAGCCGGCCCTTGTCGGCGCGGACATAATCGCGGTCCTTCAGGGTCTGGATCGTCGCCGCATAGGTGGAGGGGCGGCCGATGCCGAGCTCCTCCATCTTCTTGACCAGGCTCGCCTCGGAATAGCGCGGCGGCGGCTGCGTGAAATGCTGCTCGGCCTGGACCGACTTCTTGGCCGGGACATCGCCGTCCTTGAGCCGCGGCAGCCGCCGCGAATCCTCATCGGCCTCGTCGTCGCGACCTTCCTCGTAGAGCGCGAGAAAGCCGGGGAAGAGGACGACCTGGCCGGTCGCGCGCAAGGCGTGGCGTCCGGTGCCGTCGGTCAGCTCGGCGGTGGTCCGCTCGAGCCGGGCGGACGACATCTGGCTGGCGAGCGCGCGCTTGAAGATGAGATCGTAGAGCCGGGCATGCTCGCCCGAGCCGGCGCGGTCGCGCGAGAAATCGGTCGGCCGGATCGCCTCGTGCGCTTCCTGGGCGTTCTTGGCCTTGGTCTCGTAAACGCGTGGGCGATCGGGCACATAAGCGGCGTCGTAGCGCTCGACGACGGCGCGGCGGGCGGCCGAGATCGCCTCGGGCGCCATCTGGACGCCGTCGGTGCGCATATAAGTGATCGCGCCGTCCTCGTAGAGATCCTGGGCGAGCCGCATCGTCCGGTTCGGCGACAGGCCGAGCTTGCGCGACGCCTCCTGCTGCAGGGTCGAGGTGGTGAAGGGCGGCGGCGGATTGCGGGTGAAAGGCTTGGTCTCGACCGAGGTGACGGTGAACCGCCCCTCCTCGACCGCCTTCTTCGCGGCGAGCGCGGTGCCCTGGTCGCCGATCGTCAGCCGATCGATCTTGTCGCCATTGTAGCGGACCAGGCGGGCGGCGAACTCCGTCCCGTCCGCCTCCATGGTCGCGGTGACGCTCCAATATTCCTGAGCGCGGAACAGCTCGATCTCGCGCTCGCGATCGACGATCAGGCGGAGCGCGACCGACTGGACGCGGCCGGCCGACTTGGCGCCGGGCAGCTTGCGCCACAGCACCGGCGAGAGCGTGAAGCCGACGAGATAATCCAGCGCGCGGCGGGCGCGATAGGCGTCGATCAGATCCTCGTCGAGCGCGCGCGGCTTGGCCATCGCCTCGGTGACGGCGCTCTTGGTGATCGCGTTGAACGTGACCCGCTCGACATGCGCCGGCAGCGAGCGGCGCTTGGCGAGCACCTCCTGGACATGCCAGCTGATCGCCTCGCCCTCGCGATCGGGGTCGGTGGCGAGGATCAGGGCCTCGGCCTTCTTCGCCTCGTCGGCTATCGCCTTCAGCTGCTTCGCCTTGTCGGCATAGGTCTCCCACTCCATCGCGAAGCCGGCATCGGGATCGACCGAGCCGTCCTTGGGCGGGAGATCGCGGACATGGCCATAGGAAGCGAGCACGCGATAGCCGCCGCCGAGATACTTCTCGATGGTCTTGGCCTTGGCGGGTGATTCGACGACGACGAGCTTCATCTTGTGGTTTCAGTGCCCCTTACGTGTACGCGCGATGGTGAGAAGCCCGCGATGGGTTCGTCAAGCGGATGCGGGCGATGGATGCAAGATGTGGATATGGGGTGGGGTGTAAGTTCTCGCCAGAATTTGTGCGTTGCGTTCGCTCTCCTTGATCGGGAGGTCGGGATCGGAATGTGGGATTGCGGCTTTGGGTAGCGGAGGCGAGACGCGGAGATCAGTCTCGTAACGACTGGAAATCGCTCTAGCGAATGACCTCAATTTCAACTGGCAGGCTGAGGTTCTGCCACGCACGATCGCTCGTCAGCGCTTTGGCTCCGAGAGAATGTGCCAGTGCAAGACAGGCTCGATCGCCCAGCGACAAACCATGGCTTCGCGTTTCGCGGCGGAGCTTGCCGGTCGCGACGGCCAACGGCTCATCGAGGGGACGAACGTCGAGATCGAGTTCGGCGAGTACGGCGTCGATCGCGCTGTCCGACATGCCGCGATCCTGGAGCGTCCCGACGACCTCGGCAAGATTGGCCGCGCCGATGCATGCCGCCTCGAGATGATGCTCGACGCGCTCCGCTCCAGACTCGTCCTGAATCGCCGCGAGCAAAGCCGAGGCATCCATTACCACGTCAGTCACCCGAGGCCTCGGCTCGCCGCCTGGCGATCAGCTCGTCCGAAAGGCTGACGCCTTCCGGGACAAAGTCCCGAACGATTGCACGGGCACGCGCCAGCGAAGCTTTGACGGATCGAACCCGCAGCTCGCCATCGACAACCTCGAGGCGGACGCCGTCGCCGTCGGTCAGGCCGAGTTCCTTCCGGACATCCGCAGGGATCTGGAGACGTCCGCCGGATACGATCCGGCCGCGATGCACCGTCATGTCGCCAACCCTTCATCTGTATCATGGGACGATTGTCTACATATCTTGCGATGATATACAAATTTCTGGACTCGTACAATGCTGTTGCCCCCGAGCAAGCTCGGGAAGAAATTGCGCGCTTGTTCGGTAACGCTGGGGCGGTTCCCTCCGCCACTTCGCCAATGTTACGGCAGCTCCCCTCCCGTTCCGGGAAGGAATTAGACGAGGCGGCTCTGCTTGACGGCGGCTTCGATGAAGCTGGCGAACAGTGGGTGCGGGTCGAAGGGCTTCGACTTCAGTTCGGGATGGAACTGCACGCCGACGAACCACGGATGATCCGGCCGTTCGACGATCTCGGGCAGCTCGCCGTCGGGACTCATGCCGGAGAAGACCAGGCCGCCGGCCTCGAGCGCGTCCATATAATGGGCGTTGACCTCGTAGCGGTGGCGGTGGCGTTCGCTGATGCGGTCGCTGCCGTAGATCGAGCGGACGACGCTGTTGCCGTCGAGCACCGCCTCATAGGCGCCGAGGCGCATGGTGCCGCCGAGGTCGCCGCCTTCGGCGCGCTTCTGCAGCCCCTCCTCGCTCATCCATTCGGTGATCAGGCCGACGATCGGCTCGTTGCAGTCGCCGAACTCGCTCGAGCCGGCGCCCGGCAGGTCCGCCGTGTTCCGCGCCGCCTCGATGCAGGCCATCTGCATGCCGAGGCAGATGCCGAAGAAGGGGACCTCGCGCACCCGGGCGAAATGGACCGAGGCGATCTTGCCTTCGCTGCCGCGCTCGCCGAAGCCGCCGGGGACGAGGATGGCGTGCATCGGCTCGAGCGCCGCCGCGATCTCGGCGTCGGGATGCTCGAACAGTTCCGCGTCGAGCCACTTGATGTTGACCTTGACCCGGTTGGCGAGGCCGCCGTGGACGAGCGCCTCGGTCAACGACTTATAGGCGTCCTGCAGGCCGACATATTTGCCGACGACGCCGATCGTGACCTCGCCCTCGGGATTGAACAGGCGGTCGATGACGTCGTCCCAGCGGGCCATGTCGGGCGCCGGCGCGTCGTCGATGCCGAAGGCGTGGAGCACTTCGGAATCGAGGCCGACCTCATGATATTGGGCCGGCACGGCATAGATGCTCTTCGCGTCGAGGGCGGGGATGACCGCTTCCTGGCGGACGTTGCAGAACAAGGCGATCTTGGCGCGCTCATTGTCCGGCAAGGGATGCTCGCAGCGGCAGACGATGATCTCGGGCTGGATGCCGAGCGAGGTCAGCTCGCGGACGCTGTGCTGGGTCGGCTTGGTCTTCAGCTCGCCGGCGGCGGCGATGTAGGGGACGAGCGTGGTGTGGATCGAGACGCACTGGCCGCGGCCGGCCTCGTTGCGGAACTGGCGGATCGCCTCGATGAACGGCAGCGATTCGATGTCGCCGACGGTGCCGCCGATCTCGCACAGGATGAAGTCGCACTCCGCGTCGACGTCGGCCTTGATGAAATCCTTGATCGCGTTGGTGACGTGCGGGATCACCTGGACGGTGGCGCCGAGATAGTCGCCGCGCCGCTCGCGCTGGATGATGCCCTGGTAGATGCGACCCGAGGTGACATTGTCGCTCTGCCGCGCCGGCACGCCGGTGAAGCGCTCGTAATGGCCGAGATCGAGATCGGTCTCGGCGCCATCGTCGGTGACGTAGACCTCGCCATGCTGGTAGGGCGACATCGTCCCCGGATCGACGTTGAGATAGGGATCGAGCTTGCGCAGCCGCACCTTGTAGCCGCGCGCCTGAAGGAGAGCCGCCAGAGAGGCGGCCATCAGGCCCTTGCCAAGCGATGAGACCACGCCGCCGGTGATAAAAATGAACCGCGCCATGGGAGGACAGGCTTAAGCGGGGGATCGGGATTCGGGCAAGGGCGCGAATCAGAAAAATATGTTGGGTCGCGCTCACTCATGAGTCTTCCCGGGCTTGACCCGGGACCCATGAACACGGTGGAGTTCGCTAAGGATATCCCAGTGTTCGTGGGCCCCGGCTTCCGCCGGGGTGACTCCAATGGGGAGTTCGCGCTTGGCCGGATATGTCTACATTCTTGCCAGTCGTCGCCACGGGACGCTTTACGTCGGTTGTACGACGGATTTGCCGAAGCGGGTTTACGAGCATCGCGAGGGTGTCGTTCCTGGCTTCACCAGGCAATATGGCGTGAAGCGGCTCGTTTATTTCGAGATTTACGACGATGTCAGCGATGCGATCGTGCGGGAGCGGCGGATCAAGGAATGGAAGCGGGATTGGAAGATTCAGCTGGTCGAAAAGGACAATCCGGATTGGGTGGATCTGGCTGTATCGGTGCTGGGGTTTGAGGCGTTGGCGAACGGGTAGCGGCCCTACCTCAAGCGCCCGTGTTCATGGGTCCCGGCTTCCGCCGGGATGACTCCATGTGTGCTTGAGGTGTCCCGCTAACCTGTCGGCGCGAAGTGCAACGTGCCATCGTGAAGGAAGAAGGCCTTGGTGAAGATGCCGAGGTCGGCGGGATTGGGCAGCCGGACGTCCGACAGATCGGGCAAGGGCTTGCCGGCGGAATCGAAGGACCGATCGATCTGGGAAATCAGGACGAGGATCGATCCTGTGGAGCGCGCAAGTTGGCCGAGCGCCTGCAACTGTATCGCCAGATCCGGCTTGCTGCGCTTCTGGTCGAGCAGCTGGAGATAATCGACGACCACGACCGCATCGCCGCCGGCCGCATCGAGACGTGCGGCGATATAGTCGGCGCAGATTTCGTCGGACGTGTCGATGACGAGAAGAGCGGCCGCGTCGCCGGCGAGCCCGCTTTCCTTGAGGCGATCGTAGATGGTTGCCTCACTGTCCTCGAGGCTGAAGAAGAAGCTGTGCCGGCCGCTGCGGGCCGCCTCGATGGCGAGATCGCCGGCGAGCCGTGTCTTGCCTTGGCCGGGCCGGGCGCCGAGCAGAACGAGATCACCCGCCGCCAGCTGCGGGAGAATGGTTTGGGCCGGGCCGTGCCGGGCCGCCTGGCCGGCGAGATGGCTCCAGCTTCGCCAACCCTCGAGCCGTGCGATGCGATCGAGCGCCAAGTGCAGGGGAATGTTCGATTCGCGCGCCAGCAACCGGGCGCGGCGCTTGAGACGGAAGATCGGGGCAGACAGATTCATCGAAGGCCTCCTCCTTCGAGCAGCGTCTGCAGTTCCCCCCTTGTGCACCTGCTCGAACAGAGTGGCTCGACGAACCTTATGCCCCGCATGCCAAATGCTTCCCCGGTCGGGGGGAGGAGGCACGGGCCGTGCCTCCGAACTTTCTAATGAGCGAGGGCGGGCGAAGGCAAGCCTTGGCGCTAATCCGGCCGGCCCAGCTTATTGCGCGACGGGCGCGCCGCTGGCGTTGCCGGTGGCCGGCGGCGTCGCCGGGGCGGCGGCCGACGGGGTCGCGGCGCCGGGGGTCGCGCCCGGGGCCGGCTGGGCGCCGGGGAGGCCCAGCGGCTGCTGGGCCGGGGCGGCGGGCGTGTTCTGAATCAGGCTCGGGTCGATCGTGCGCGGTCCGCGCTGCCCGGCAGCGAGGGCCGCGAGCAGGATCGAGAGGGCGATGAAGATCGCCGCCAGGATCGCGGTCGAGCGGGTCAGGAAGTCCGAGGCGCCGCGCGCCGTCATCAGGCCCGATGGACTGCCGCCGGCAAAGCCGCCGCCTTCGCTGCGCTGCATCAGGATGACCGTGGTCATCGCGACGGCGACGATCGCCTGGATGATCAGCAGGAAGGTGAAGGTGCCGGACATGCGCGTGCTTTCGTCTGCAGGAATGAGGAGCGGGGTCGAAGGCCTTCGCGTTGCACCAACGCCGGTCACCCTCACCCCTACCCTCTCCCCTCGAGGGAGAGGGAGAATTGGTGGCGATCTAGTCGATCACCCCGCGAGGTTCAACCATGGCCGCGGAGTTCAGCTGCCCGCCGCCGCCTGAACGATCGGCACGAACTGCTCGGCGGTGAGGCTGGCGCCGCCGACGAGCGCGCCGTCGACCTCGGCACAGGCGAAAAGCTCGGCGGCATTGTCGGCCTTGACCGAACCGCCGTAGAGCAAGCGGATGCGGCCGCCGCGGTCGCCGTAGCGGGCGACGAGGGCGGCGCGGATCGCCGCGTGCATCTCGGTGACGTCGGCGGGAGTTGCGACGTTGCCGGTGCCGATCGCCCAGACCGGCTCGTAGGCGATGACGAGCTCACCTTCCTCCCAATCGTCGGGAAGCGAATTGGCAAGCTGGCGCTCGACGATAGCGCGCTGGTCGCCGGCGGCGCGCTCCATCTCGGTCTCGCCAACGCAGACGATGGTGAGCAGGCCGCCGGCGAGCGCCGCCTCGGCCTTGCCGCGCACGTCGGGATCGCTCTCGTGATTGTCGGCGCGGCGCTCGCTGTGACCGACGATCGCGATGCGGCCACCCGCTTCCTTGATCATTCCCACCGAGATCGAGCCGGTATGGGCGCCGGACGCCGCGGCGTGGCAATCCTGGGCGCCGACCATCATGCCGTGCGAGCGGGTCATGGCCGGCGCGATCAGGGTGAAGGGCGGGCAGATGCCGACATCGACGCCGCCCGCCTCGGCCGCCGCCTGGCCGATCGCGGTGAGCTCGCTCAACTGGGCGAGGCTGCCGTTCATCTTCCAATTGCCGACAATGAGCTT
>JAYRLF010000203.1:0-7700 GCA_041905385.1 Allosphingosinicella sp. | reverse complement strand
ACCCTTCTCTCTGCCGGCCCGGAAATCGTGGCAGGACAAGGCCGTTCCGGTTCACACTGAGCCGGAACGGCCCTATCAAGGCGCGAGCCCGAGGGGGAAAGAGTTGATCGACGCGTTGACGACATCACTGGCCGCCGCCACCGGCGGCCTCAGCTATCACGATCTCGGCCTCGATCCGGTCGCGCTGCGGATCGGCTGGTTCGAGCTGCGCTGGTACAGCCTCGCCTATCTCGTCGGCATATTGCTCGGCTGGTGGTATCTGCTGAAGCTGCTCGGCCAGCCCGGCGCGCCGATGGCCCGGCGCCATGCCGACGACATGGTCTTCTACGCGACGATCGGCATCATCCTCGGCGGACGGCTCGGCTACGTCCTGTTCTACAAGCCGGCCGACTATTTCCGCGACCCGATCGAGATCGTTCAGCTCTGGGATGGCGGCATGTCGTTCCACGGCGGCGTGATCGGCGTCTCGCTCGGCATTCTCTACATGGCGCGGCGCCACAAGCTCGATTGGCTGCGCATCCACGATTATGTCGCCTGCACGATTCCCTTCGGCCTGTTCCTCGGCCGCCTCGCCAATTTCGTGAACGGCGAATTGTGGGGCGGCGTGACCAATGTCGCCTGGGCGGTCCGCTTCCCGGAATATGCCGGCGGCGCGCTCGGTCCTCCGCGCCATCCGAGCCAGCTCTACGAAGCCGCGCTCGAAGGCCTGCTGCTCTTCCTCATCCTCTGGTTCATGTTCTGGAAGACCAGCGCCCGCTACCGCCCCGGCCTGCTCGTCGGCACCTTCATCCTCGTCTACGGGGTCAGCCGTTTCCTGGTTGAGTTCGTCCGCGAGGCCGACGCCCATCTGGTCGGCTTCGCCCAGTCGACCGGCCTGCACATGGGCCAATGGCTGTCGCTGCCGATGATCCTCGGCGGCCTCTACCTCGTCCTGACCGCGGGCAGGCGCGCCGACCGCGTCCGGCCCGTTCCGGCCGATGAACCCGCTTGAGCGGAGATTGCGGGCGCGGATCCTGAGCGAAGGGCCGATCAGCGTCGCCGATTACATGGCCGAGGCGAACGCGCATTATTACGGCAGCCGCAATCCGCTCGGCGCGCGCGGCGATTTCGTCACCGCGCCCGAGATCAGCCAGATGTTCGGCGAGTTGGTCGGCATCTGCCTCGCCGACCTCTGGCAGCGGGCGGGCCGGCCCGCGTCAGTCCATTATGTCGAGCTCGGGCCCGGACGCGGCACGCTCGCGGCCGACGCGCTGCGTGCCATGCGCGGCGCCGGCTTGCAGCCTTCGGTCCATTTCGTCGAGACGAGCCCGGTGCTGCGCGATGCCCAGGCCAGCCGCGTGCCGGCGGCGCGCTGGCACGACGGCGTAGCGAGCCTGCCCGAGGACGGCGCGTTGCTGATCGTCGCCAACGAATTCTTCGACGCGCTTCCGGTGCACCAGTTCGACGCCGCCGGCCGCGAGCTTCGCGTCGGAATCGGCGAACAGGGCTTCGAGCGCGACGGCAACGCCGACCGGGAGACCTCGCCCGATTCGCTTGCCGTCGTGAAGGCGCTGGCCGCACGGCTGGCGGCGCAGGGCGGGGCGGCCCTGATCTTCGATTATGGCCATGACCGCCCCGGCCGCGGCGACACGCTCCAGGCGGTGTCCGGTCACGCCTTCGCCTCGCCCTGGCAGGATCCGGGCGAACGCGATCTCACCGCCCATGTCGATTTCCCGGCGCTGGCCGCCGCGGCCGCCGCCTCCGGCGTGCGCGTGCTCGGGCCGGTCGGGCAGGGGCGCTGGCTGGAGGCGATGGGCATCGCGTTGCGCGCGGTCGCGCTGGCCAAGGCGGCGCCGCAGCGGACCGAGGAGATCGACATCGCCCGGCACCGATTGACCGCGCCGGACCAGATGGGAAGGCTGTTCAAGACGCTGGCCATGGTTGCATCAGGCTGGCCTGATCCGGCAGGATATTGAAATGAGTGCTATCGAATATCGCGACGCCACCGAAGCCGACGCGCCCTTGATGGCCGATCTCGGCCCGCGCACCTTCGTCGAGACTTTCGGCCATCTCTACAGCGAGGAGAATCTCGCCCTTTTCCTGCTCAATCACAGCGAGGAGAATTGGCGCGGCGAGCTGAGCGATCCGCGCTACACGGTCCGGATCGCGGAGCAGGAGGGCCAGGCGGTTGGCTTCGCCAAGGTCGGCCCGCCCTCTCTGCCGTTCGAGCCGAAGGGCGCGAATGCCGAGCTGCGCCAATTCTACGTGCTCGGCCCCTGGCAGGGCACCGGCGTCGCCCAGGCGCTGATGGAGTGGGTGATCGCCGAAGCGCGCCGCCGCGGCGCCGACGAGATCTATCTGTCCGTGTTCATCGACAATATCCGCGCCCAGCGCTTCTACGCCCGCTACGGCTTCGAGCCGGTCGGCCGCTATCCCTTCATGGTCGGCACCCAGGCCGACGAGGACGTCATCATGCGGCTGAAGCTGTGACGGTCACGCCTTTCCATGCGCTCCAGCTGCGCGTGCCGCACGGCTTTCTCGGCCGCGCCGGCGGCGTCTCGAAGGGCGTCTGCGCGGGTCTCAATGTCGGTCTCGGCTCGGACGACAGCCGCCAGGCGATCGCGCAGAACCGCCGGTTGGCGGTCGAGGCGGTGGCGCCCGGCCGGCAGTTGGTCACCGTCTTCCAGGTCCATAGCGCCGACGTCGTGCGGGCGACCACGCCCTGGCCCGACGACGCGCGCCCCCATGCCGATGCGATCGTCAGTGATCGGCCCGGCCTCGCCTTGGGCATCCTCACCGCCGATTGCGCGCCGGTCCTGTTCGCCGACACCGCCGCCGGCGTGATCGGCGCCGCCCATGCCGGCTGGAAGGGCGCCTTCACCGGCGTCGTCGAATCGACGGTCGCGGCGATGGAGGGGCTGGGCGCGCAGCGCGACCGCATCACCGCCGCGGTCGGGCCGTGCATCGCCCGCAAGAGCTACGAGGTCGACGACATCTTCCACCGCCGCTTCATCGAGGCCGATCCGGACAACGACCGCTTCTTCACGCCGGGCCGCGAGGGCCATCACCAGTTCGATCTCGAAGGCTATGTCCTGTCGCGGCTCGCCGAAGCCGGCATCCCCCGCGCCGAGGCGCTCGAGCTCGACACCTATTCCGATCCGGATCGGTTCTTCAGCTACCGGCGGTCGGTGCATAAGGGGGAGCCGACCTACGGGCGACAGATTTCGCTGATCGCGCTGCCAGGTTGAGCGACCTGCGCGAGGGCGGCGCCTAAGTCTTGGCGAACTCGCCCGCTTCGGCGCCATATTGCTCGCGAGCATGAGCGCGCGCTGCGATCGCGCTCTTGAAGGTTTCATCCACCAATGTGGCGGTGACCAGGGGATAGCCCTGGCTGTTGTAGCGGACGGTGCGCACAGTCAGCTGGTATCGCCCGTCCTCCGCCTTTTGGATGAGATAGGGCTTTGGAATTTCACGCGACATGAGGACCTCCAGGTACAAAAAAAGCCCCCCGCTTTCGCGGAGGGCGTCGGTCTAATCGACCATCATCGCCACAAGCTGGCGCAGCTCACCCGGCGGTAGCCGGAAGGGAAGCCCGGCGGGCTTCGCGATCAACGCCAGCGGCGGATAGAGTTTGGGTCGTTTCTTCGTTTGAATTTCAATCATTTCATTCATTTTCACTGATATTTGGCGATCAGCGGCGAAAAGTCCGCCGCCGGGGCCCGCCCGCGCCCTGGCCGGGCGTCTTCTCGCGGAAGACGATCCGGCCCTTGGTGAGGTCATAGGGCGTCATCTCGACATGGACTCGGTCACCCACCACCGACTTGATGCGGAAACGCCGCATCTTGCCGGCGGTATAGGCGATGATCCGGTGCTCGTTGTCGAGCATCACCCCGAACCGGCCGTCCGGGAGGATCTCGTCGACCAGCCCTTCCATCAGGAGGAGCTCTTCCTTCGCCACGCTCTATTCGGCCGCGGCGAGACTTGCGGCGGAGACCTTCCCGTCGCGGCCGGGTTCGAGCTCGTAACTGAGCTTCTGCCCTTCGCGAATCGTCGCCATGCCGGCGCGCTCCACTGCGGTGATGTGGACGAACGCGTCCTTGCCGCCCGCCTCGTTGGTGATGAAGCCGTAGCCTCGGTCGGCGTTGAAAAACTTGACTGTGCCGATAGCCATGATCGGTCCTTTCAGATGCTAAGATTGCCCGCGCGCGAACGGCGCAGCGGGGCCGGTGAAGCTCGAAAGGAAGGAAGAGGCCCGCAGGCGTCAGGCTCGCTCGCAGGCGACGTCAGCGACACCGATATAGGCATGACGTCGTTTAATTTCAATGAAGTTCTCGACCACGCGGATCACGACCAAATTTTAGCAAAGGTGCTGATCGATTGCTCGATAAATCGCTGTCAGATTGAAAATACAGATCTGAAATAATGTGGCCGATCTTTTTTCGCTATTTTAGGCGCTAGGCGTGGTCGGCCGCTCCGATAATTGTCGCAAAACGCGCGCCCGGTGATGCTAGCTATTGTGCTTCCCGCCCATCGATCCATCTGCGAAGTCCTCGAGGAATTTCGACCTCATCTCCGCAAATCCCTTGGCCGAAGCCGTTTCGCTCGAGGCGCGCAACGACACGTCGCTCGGGTCGAGCGTCGCGGAGGCCAGATCGGGAAAATGACCCCCACTTTTCTCCCAAGCCTTCACGGCTTGCGGGGCCTCGGGCTCGGGCGCCGGCGGCGCGCTGACATTGTCGTTCGATGGGATGTGGGCAATTGCGGCCATGGCTCAGCTCCACCAACAGGCGGGAGCGCAAGCATCTCTCAGCCGCTCCCGCGCCTGGGGAAAGGGGGAGCGATAGCTACGATATGGGGTGTCGCATCGGGATTGCCAGTGCAATCTGGTCGGCGCCGGCGGTCTGTTCGTTGAAGGTGGGCTTTCTTTCGCGCCGGGGGTCCTTGCTTCGGAATCTGCATCCCCAGGACCATTGGTCGGCAACGTCGATCCTGGACGCCAATCCTGATCGCTTGCACGCATGCGGTCGCAACCTCACCGGTCGTAGCATCGGTTTACCGGCACTCGGTTCACAAAGATGAGGCGACCTATGGCCGCCGGATCTCATGGATCGCACTGCCGGCCTAGGATTTCCGCGCGCACGGCACGCTCCACGCCGGCCCCGAAGCGATAGACCAGCTGCCCGCCATGCCAGGCGCCGGCCGCCATCAGCAGGAAGCCGGCCGCCGACAGCGCGACCGGCAGCGGCGAAGGCGATGCCGACGGTCCGAGGCCCTGGCTGCGCGCGAGCAAGGCGATCAGCTCCACCGCCCAGGCCGATCCCATCAGCATCATGTGGCGCAGCGCGGTGCCCATGGCGGGCTCGGCGAGCAGCCGGAAATCCGCCAGGCCCGCCGCCATCGCCGGCAAGGCCGCGCCGAGCCCGACCGCCAGGCACCACCAGGCCATGGCCCAGGCTTGGTCGACGCCGGCCAGGGCAAGGCCGTCGCAGGCGGCCGCCAGCGTCCACAAGGCCACCGGCAGGTGCACCAGCATCGGATGGATCGGGTGACCGAAGAGGCGCACCGCTCAGACCAGGGCAAAGGCCGCATTGGCCAGCAGCGCCACGCCGGTCACGGCGAGCAAGGCGTGGAGGACGACCACCGGCTTCGGCCCGGGCCGGCCGCGCAGGTGGAAGCTCGCCAGGAAGAAGCCGCCGAGCGCCGTGACCAGCAGCACCACCAAGGCGATCCGGGCCGCGTCCGCGCCGTTCAGGACCGCGAGGATGACGAGCACCAGCCCGGCCGCGCCGAGCGCCGCGTGGAGCAGCGACAGCGCCCAGGGCGCAAGCCGGCCCCGCAGCACGAACGAGGCGAGAGCAAGGCCGCCCAAGGCGGCGACGAGGAAGCAGACGAGCGCAGTGACCAGCATGGCGACCCTCCCAACGGCCGGACATCCGGCCGCTCATTGGATGGCACCGCCCCCAGAAGGTTCCCGCGGGTTTCAGGCGATCGGCCCGTCATTATCCTCCCTGTGAGCGAAGCTCATGGGGAGGGGGACCATCCGTAGCCGAAGGCGAAGGATGGTGGAGGGGGCAAATAGCGCTGGAGACCCCTCCCCATCCGCTCCGCGGACAGGGAGGATAGGCGACGCCCCAAGGCCCGAACCCTAGGAAACCCTCGCCAAAAGCCCCATCGCTTCCAGCCGCGCCACCACCCGGTCCGCAACCCGCGCGCATCGCACCCCGAGAAACGGAAACGTCTCGCCCAGTGTCTCGCCGAGCCGCGCCCGCAGGCTTTCCCGCAACTGCCGGCGCGCGCGATGAAGCCGGGTCTTCACCGTCTCCGGCTTCACCTCCAGCATCGCCGCCGTCTCCTCGATAGAGCAGCCCTCGATGTCGCGCAGGATGAACACCATGCGAAAGCCGTCGGACAGATCGTCGACGGCGCGTTCGAGCAGGCGGCGGATCTCGGCGCGGGCGGCCGAGGCTTCCGGATCCGCGATCTCGGCGCCGGTCGGGAACCGGACCACGCGGGCGCTCGGCGGAACCTGGTCGAGCTGGTCCAGCGCGACCATCGGCCGCCGCCGGCGCAGCCGCCCGTTCGCCTCGTTGAGGACGATCCGCGTCATCCAGGTCATCAGGCCCGATTCGCCGCGAAAATCGGCCAGCCCGGCATAGCCGCGCACCCAGCTTTCCTGCAGGACGTCCTCGGCCTCGGCATCGTCCCGCACGACGCCGCGCGCGATCCGGTACAGCCGCTGGTTGCCGCGCTGCATCAGGGTGCGGAACGCCAGGCTGTCGCCGGCGATGGTGCGCGCGATCAGCGCCGATTCCTCCAGCCGATCCGTTTCGAGACGATGAGCATGTGGCATTGGTCGAGACCCGTCCGAATCCGATAATGAAGCGATTGGATGCCGCGGCAAGCCCGAGGTTCCCGCAGCACGAACGATTTTGACGGCGGGCTGGGTCGACGGCACCTAACACCGCCGCTTCGTCGAAGACCTTCGGCGTGCTCGGTGACCATTGGCTGGGCAATCGTGAACATCTGGAGTCGCGGGCGCGACACCGCGCGGTGCTTGCCGCTGTGCCCATTCGGACACGTCCGACCACAGCGCTGATGGATCGCTTAAGGAATTCTCCGGTTCACCTGCTGGCGAAAACGCCGCAGCCGAGCAGCTGAATTAGTCCAGAATGGCTGGGACAATTCACCCTTCTCTTTCCAGTCGGCCGAAGTTGCATCATCTTGCGCGGCAACGGGGGAGTCGAAAACAGCCATGCGGATTCATTCGGTATCGATCACCAACTTTCGCGGCATCAGTTCCGCGACCATCTGCCTGCCCGCGCACGCGGTACTCATCGGCGACAATAACACCGGCAAGTCTTCCGTCCTTGAGGCAATCGACCTGGTCCTTGGGCCTGATCGGCTTTCGCGTCGTCCGCCGGTTGACGAGCACGACTTCTTCGAAGGACGCTATCTCGCTCCCACTCCAGTGACGCCCGAAGAGATCGCAGAAGCTCCGATTGATGGCGCAGACGATCCACCGGCAGAGGTGGCGGCGCCGCGCATAGAGATCGAAGTGACGATCACCGATTTGACGGAAGAGCAGCTTGCCCGCTTCGGCGGCAGCATCGAATGGCTCAACACGGTGGCTGGAACGCTGTTCGCCGAAGCGAATCCCGCAGGAATTGATGCGGCGACCATCGTAGCTGCGCTACGCGTGACCTTCATCGGCCAATATGATC
>JAYRLF010000202.1:2822-7762 GCA_041905385.1 Allosphingosinicella sp. | reverse complement strand
GTCATGCCGAGCTGCGTGTTCTCGATCCGCGACAGCGACGACACCGAGATACCGGTCAGGTCGGACAGCTGCTCCAGCGTCATCTTGCGGCGCTTGCGGACGTCGCGGATCACCGCGCCGATCGACTCCCGCACGGTCGTTCCGTTCGCCTTCGCCCCAGCCATGACCGATCCCTACCGGCTCGCATTGCGCCTTGGCTAGTGCGGGAGGGGCTCCCGGCGCTAGCCGAAGCGCTCGACGCGGAACGGTTTCAGGTCGACGCTCGGCCTCTCGCCGGCCACCAGCGCACCGACCAGCTCTCCCGTGATCGCCGCCAGCGTCATGCCGAGATGCTGGTGGCCGAAGGCGTAGAAAACATCCTGCATGCGCGTGCTTTGGCCGATTGCCGGCAGATAATCGGGCAAGGTCGGCCGCGATCCCATCCATTCCGCGATCGGCTCCTCGAACGGCAGCCCGAGCTCGCGCACATGCGCCCGCAGCCGCGCCCATTTGCGCGGATCGGGCGAGCTTGCCGCGCGGCCGAACTCGACGAAGCTGGTCGCTCGCAGGCCGGAGCGGAAGCGGGTCACCACCATCGGCCGGTCGTCGAAGAAGATCGGCGGCATGTCCTCCGGCCAGCCGGCGCCGGCGCACTGTATATGATAGCCGCGCTCGGCGATCAGCGGCACCTTGTGGCCGAGCGGACGCAGCACGCTCGCCGAGGCCGGGCCGGCGGCGACCACGATCCGGTCAGCGGCAATCTTCTCACCCGTATCGAGCTCGATGCCCTTGCCCATGATCCGCGCCCGGCCGCGCAGCCGCATCCCTCCCAGGGCCGTGAACCGACGGCCGAGTGCCTCGGCGAGCTGGCCGATGTCCGCGATCTGCGCGCTGCCTTCGATCCGCACCGCGCCGGCTGGCGGCTTCATCAATCCGCACAACCGTTCGAGCTCGGCCGGCGTCGCGTCGCGGCATCGGGTAATTCCGTTCTCCGCCGACTGCGCCGCCTTGCCTTCGGCGACATGGCCGGGTCGGTCCCAGACCACGAAATGGCCCTGCTCGCGCAGCAGCTCGGGTACGCCGAGCTCCGCCGCCAACCGCCGCCAGGCCGGCACCCCCTCGGCCATCAGGCTGATCATCGCGGCGCGTCCGGCCGCGAATCGCGTCGGGCCGCTCGCCGCGATCAGGCGCAGCCCGAACGGCAGCCATGCGGCGATGTCGCGCAGCGGCAACCCGACCGGTCCCCCCCGCATGAACAGCATGTTCGGCAGCGCCTTCAGCGTGGCCCGCGACGCGAGCGGGTCGACCTCGTTGACCGCGATCACACCGGCATTGCCGCGCGACGCGCCGCGCCAATCAGGGTCCGGATCGATCAGCCTGGTCTCGAATCCGCGCTTCTGGAGAGCCAGGGCCGAAGCGGAGCCGATCGCGCCGCCGCCGATGATGACCGCAATTGCCATATTAAATCGTATACGATATAAGATCTGGACCTTCAACGAGGGAGTGCCGTCATGGCCTCAGCGCTTTGGCGCGGCGTCTATCCCGCCGCCACCACCCAGTTCAACGTCGACGACCAGGTCGACATCGATGCGTCGCGGCGCACTTTCACCGCGCTGGTCGAGGACGGCGTCGACGGCCTCGTTCTGCTCGGCACTTGCGGCGAGAATAACAGCCTGACGCTCGAGGAGAAGCACGCGCTGCTGCGCACCGCCGTCGATTCGGTCGGCGGCAAGGTGCCGCTCGTCGCCGGGGTTTCCGATCTCACCACCGCCGGCGCCTGCGCCTATGCCCGTGCGGCCGAAGCGATCGGAGTCGACGCCCTGATGGTGCTCCCGGCGATGGTCTACGTGCCGACCGCGACCGAACTCGAGGCGCATTTCCGCGCCGTCGCCGCCGCGACGTCGTTGCCGATCATGCTCTACAACAATCCCCCCGCCTATCGCGTGTCGATCGGCACGGATGTGCTCGATCGCCTCGCCGACGTGCCGAACATCGTCGCGATCAAGGAAAGCGCGCCGGATCCCCGCCGCTTCACCGACCTGATCAACCGCTATGGCGACAGGTTCCAGGTCATGGCCGGCCTCGACGACGTCGCGCTCGAAGGGCTCATGCTCGGCGCGTCCGGCTGGGTGTCCGGACTGACCAGCGCCTTTCCGCAGGAATCGGTCGCCCTTGTCGCCGCCGCCAATCGCGGCGATTGGGAAGAGGCGCGCCGCATCTACCGCTGGTTCATGCCCTTGCTCCATCTCGACGCCGAGCACGACCTCGTCCAGTCGATCAAGCTCGCCGAGCAGATCATGGGCCGCGGCTCGGAGCGGGTGCGAATGCCGCGCCTGCCGCTCGCCGGCGCGCGCCGCGCCGAGGTGACGGCGATGGTCGAACAAGCCGCGCGCACCCGGCCTTCAGCCCTGGCCGCCGCCGCCGAGTAAGGGGCCGGTGCGCCACACCTTCTTCTGCATCGACGGCCACACGGCCGGGAATCCGGTCCGCCTGGTTGCCGGCGGCGTCCCGGCTCTCGCTGGCGCGACCATGGCCGAACGCCGCGAGGATTTCCTTGCTCGTTTCGACTGGATCCGAACCGGCCTCTGCTTCGAGCCGCGCGGCCACGACATGATGTCGGGCGGCTTCCTCTATCCACCCGCCTCGCCCGCGGCCGATTGCGGCATCCTGTTCATCGAGACCAGCGGCTGCCTGCCGATGTGCGGCCACGGCACGATCGGCATCGTCACCTTCGCGCTGGAGCACGGCCTGATCATGCCGAAGACGCCCGGCACGCTTCGAGTCGAGGTTCCCGCCGGCGATCTCGTCGTCGACTATGGCCAGGACGGAAAGCGCGTGACCTGGGTCCGCATCCGCAACGTCCCGAGCTTCGTCGCCCGGCGCGGGGTCGAGGTCGACGTGCCCGGCTTCGGCCCGCTCGCCATCGACGTTTGCTATGGCGGCAATTTCTACGGCATCATCGAGCCGCAGGGCCCCTATCGCGGCCTCGACGATCTCGGCGCCGCCCGCATCGTCGAGCTCAGCCGGACGATCCGCGGGCTGGTTCGTGAGATCTACGTCCCCGTCCATCCGCTCGACCAACGGATCAGCGGCATGTCTCATCTGCTCTGGGCTGACGCGCCGAAGGGCGAAGGCGCCGACGGCCGCAACGCCGTCTTCTATGGCGAGCGGGCGATCGACCGCAGCCCGTGCGGCACCGGCACCTCGGCGCGGCTCGCTCATCTCCATGCGCTCGGCCGGCTCGGGCTTGGCCAGGATTTCGTCCACGAATCCTATATCGGCAGCCGCTTCACGGGACGGGTCGAGGCCGAGACGACGGTCGGCGGCCTGCCCGCTATCATCCCTTCGATCACCGGCTCGGCCGTCGCGACCGGCCACAACACAATCTGGATCGACACTGACGACCCGTTCCACGCCGGCTTCACCGTGACATGAGCGCGCTCGACCTCCGTAGCCTGCCCGACCAGCTCGCGGATCTGCTGCGCGAACGCATCCTGGCCGGCCAGGCCGAAGCCGGCCGTCCAATTCGCCAGGATGCGCTCGCCGCCGAGCTCGGCGTCAGCAAGATTCCGCTGCGCGAGGCGATGGCGCGACTCGAGCGCGAAGGGCTGCTTCGGGCGGAGGCCAATCGCGGCTGGTTCGTCCGCCCCTTGAGCGCCGACGAGGCGCGCGAGATCTACGCGCTCCGGCTCAAGCTCGAGCCCGACCTCGCGGCGGCCGCAGCCGAAATCGCCGACGAGACCGATCGGCGCGCCGCCACGGCCGCGCTCGACGCCCTCGAGCGCGCGACGAGCGGCCACGGCGCCAATGTCGGCGCGCTCAACCGTGCCTTCCACCTCAGCTTGGCAAGACCAGCCCGCCGACCTGTCACTTTCGACATTGTCGAGCGCCTGCAGATCCTCGCCGACCGCTATGTCGCCAAGCATCTCGAGCCGCTCGGCCGCGACGCGCGCGCCAACGAGGAACATCGCGCGATGCTCGACGCCTGGCTGAAGCGCGATCGCGCGCAGGTCGCGTCGCTGCTGCGCCGTCATCTGCAGGCGACGCTGGACGACCTCGAACGACAACTTCAGGACTGAACCGAACAAGTGGGGGCGCGGATGGCTGGATTGCTGGGACCGGTGAAGCCGATCGATGCGGGCGACACGCTCGCCGAGCACCATCGCCTGCGCAAGTCGCTGAGCTGGCCCCATCTCGTCGCCTTGGGCGTCGGCGCGATCGTCGGCACCGGCATCTACACCCTGACCGGAGTCGGCGCCGACCGCGCCGGGCCGGCGGTGATCCTCGCCTTCCTGATTGCCGGCGCGGTCTGCGCCTGCGCGGCTTTGGCCTATGCCGAGCTCGCCACCCTGATGCCGACCGCCGGCAGCGCCTATACCTATACCTATTCGACGGTTGGCGAGACTTTGGCCTGGGTGGTCGGCTGGAGCCTGATCCTCGAATATTCGCTCGCCTGCTCGACGGTCGCGGTCGGCTGGGGCGCCTATTTGGTCGGCTGGCTGCAATCGGCCGGAATCGCCCTGCCCGCCGCCTTGCTCGGCGGACCACATGCCGGCGGCATCATCAATCTCCCGGCCGTCCTCGTCGCGCTGACGGTCGCCGGACTGCTCATGGCCGGCACCCGGGAGAGCGCGACGCTCAACATCATCCTGGTCGTGGTGAAGCTGACCGCGCTGGCGGCCTTCATCCTGCTCGCTCTGCCCGCCTTCAATGGCGACAATCTCACTCCTTTCATGCCCTACGGCTTCGGCAGTGCCGTCGATCCGGATGGCACCACGCGCGGCGTCATGGCCGCCGCGGCAATCGTCTTCTTCGCTTTTTACGGCTTCGACGCGGTTGCGACTTCCGCCGAGGAAGCCAAGGAGCCGGGCCGCGACCTCACCATCGGCATCATCGGCTCGATGGCCTTGTGCACCTTGATCTACGTCGCGGTCGCGGTCGCCGCGATCGGCGCGGTCGAT
>JAYRLF010000202.1:0-2789 GCA_041905385.1 Allosphingosinicella sp. | reverse complement strand
CATCGCGCCATCGCGGGCTCGGCCGAGCCGCTCGCCTTCGTGCTGCGCACGCTCGATCACCCGCTCGCGGCGTGGGCGATCGCGCTCGCCGCCTTGATCGCCCTGCCCTCCGTCATCCTGGTGATGATGTACGGCCAGAGCCGGATCTTCTTCGTCATGGCGCGCGACGGCCTGCTGCCGCGGGCGCTGAGCAAGGTCTCGCTGCGCACCGGCACGCCGATCCGGATCACTGCGCTAACCGGCCTGTTCGTCGCCGCGGTCGCCGGCTTCTTCCGGCTCGACGAGATCGCCGAGCTCGCCAATGCCGGCACGCTGCTTGCCGTCATTGCGGTTGGCGGCTGCATGATGATCCTGCGCAGGACCCGCCCCGATCTGCCGCGCGTCTTCCGCTGCCCGGCGCCATTCCTGGTCGGGACGCTGACCATCATCGGCTGCGCTTATCTGATCGCCAGCCTGCCCTCCCACACCCTGACTCGCTTCCTGATCTGGAACCTGATCGGGATCGCCCTCTATTTCGCCTATAGCCGCGCCCGCTCCACCGCCGCGCGGGCGGCCCCTGCCGATATTTGAAGCCTAAAGGATCTCGCATGATGCTGCGTCGCACCCCCTTGTTGCTTGCTGCTTTCGCCCTCGCGCCCTCGCCCGCTTTCGCTCAGCCGCCGGCGACGCCGGCCCAGGCCGCGCCGTCCAGCGCCGACCAGCGCCTGCGTGCGCTCTACGAGGCGGAATGGGCGTGGCGTCGCGAGCAGGAGGCGCGGCTCGAAGGTCGCGGCGCCGGCGCCATGGCCGACCATCTACCGCGGGTTGATCCGGCATCGCAGCAGGCGCGTCTAACCTATTGGCAGCGCACCCTCGCCGAGCTCGACAGGATTCCCGTCGCGGAGCTCTCGGCCGAGGAGAAGATCAACGCCGCCGTCTTCCGCACCAGCCTCGAGGAGATGATCGGCGACGTGCGTTGGCGCACCTATGAGGCGCCGTTCAATTCGGACAGCTTCTTCTGGACCGACGTCGGATCCTCCCGCTCGGGCTTCGCCAACGAAGCCGAATATCGCCGCTATATCGGGCGCTTGCGCGATATTCCTCGCTATTTCGCCGAGCATGTCGCCAATATGCGGACCGGCCTTGCGCGCGGCTATAGCGTGCCGCGCGTGACCCTTGACGGCCGCGACCGCACGATCGAGCCGTTCACCGCCGACGGCGACGCCAACCCGCTCTACGCGCCCTTCGCACGCATGCCCTCGACCGTCTCCGCCGAAGTCCAGGCGCGGTTGCGCGAGGAAGGCCGCGCCGCGATCCGCGAAGCGGCGATCCCGGCCTATCGTGCCCTGCTGACCATGTTCCGTGAGGAATATATGCGGCGCGCCCGCACCAGCCTCGGCGCGTCGGAGATGCCGGACGGCGAGGCCTATTATCAGGCGATGATCCGCAAGTTCACGACGCTGAACATCACGCCGCGCGAGATCCACGACACGGGCCTTCGCGAGGTCGCCCGGATCCGCGCCGAGATGGAGCAGGTCATGCGCCGCGCCAATTTCACCGGCAGCTTCGCCGAGTTCATCCACTTCCTGCGGACCGATCCGCAATTCTACGCGCGCACCCCGGCCGAGCTGCTCGGCTTCGCCTCCTATGTCGTGATGCGCGCCAACGGCCAGCTCAATGAGACCTTTGGCACCATCCCGCGCTTCCGCCACGGCGTCATCCCGGTGCCGGACGAGATCGCGCCGATCTATACGGGCGGCCGAGGCGGCCTCGAAAATTGCCTGTTCAACACCTACAACCTGCCGCAGCGGCCGCTCTACACCTTGCCGGCGCTGGCGCTGCACGAATGCACGCCCGGCCACAGCTTCCAGGCCGCGCTCGCGCTCGAAGGGCCGAACCGCCCCGAATTCCGCCAGCAGACCTATTTCTCCGGCTATGGCGAGGGCTGGGGCCTCTACACCGAATGGCTCGGCACCGTGATGGGCATCTACCAGACGCCTTATGAGGATTTCGGCCGCCTGACCTACGAGATGTGGCGCGCCGCCCGGCTCGTCATCGATACCGGCATCCACGCTTATGGCTGGGACCGCGAGCGCGCCCGAGCCTTCCTGCGCGACAACACCGCTTTGTCCGAGCTCGAGCTCACCAACGAGATCGACCGCTACATCTCCTGGCCCGGCCAGGCGACGGCCTACAAGCTCGGCGAGATCCAGATCCGCCGTCTGCGCGCCGAGGCCGAGCGTCGGCTCGGCACCCGCTTCGACCAGCGCGGCTTCCACGACGCGATCCTGTCATTGGGCTCTGTGCCGCTCCCGGTCCTCGACGAGCGCATCCAGGCCTGGATCGGCGAGCAGGAGCGCAGCGCGCCGGCGGCGAGAACCAGCCGATAGAGCATCGTGCGGAAAAGTGGGAACCATGAACAGGTTCGGCTCGCCCCGCGAGCCGAAGACCTGTCCGGGGGACAGTCCGACCTGTTCATTTCCGCAAAAACGATGCAAAAACAAACATCTAGATCGTCGGGCGCGATTCGCAAATCGCGCACGGCGCTCTAGCCGCCCGCGCGCAGGCGCTGTAGGAGGCGGCATGACCAAGTCCGCCACTGAAGTGATGCACGACATCGTCTATGCCGCCGTGATCGATGCGGTCGCGGCGCTGAAGGCGGCATCCAAGGGCCTGCCCAACACGCTGCTGCGGGATCTCAACGCGATCCACGCCAACTCGACTTTCGCCGATCTGCCGCCCGAGCTGAAGGCGGCGATCGACGAAAGCGTCCGTTCGGCCTTCACCCGCCTGCTCAAGGAAGGCTTTGC
>JAYRLF010000201.1:0-7765 GCA_041905385.1 Allosphingosinicella sp. | reverse complement strand
AGTCGAGCGCGAGCCGGCCTGACGGCAGAGTCTGTATTGAAATGCGCGAAAGAGCGCATTCCGAGGCGGCACCAGTCCGCTCCCCCAACCCGGCCACCCAGCGCCAGTATCCTAGGGGTGGCCGGGTGGGGAGCGGGCTGGTGCTGCAACGCGCCGAAAGGCGCATCCCAAGCACAATCTAACAAGTATATTAAGGTTAATTCCCCGCGGGTCGGCGATCCGCGGGGAATCGTCGCAAGATCGCCCGCAGGCGCCGCTCCAACGCGATCAAGCGCCGCAGAATAGCGGTGAGTGCCGGAACTTCTGACAATCCGCCGCGGTTTCGGGCGAGCAATTTGCGGGCCGTCCGGTTCGCCCGGCGCTGTTCGCGCCGGCGCGGCCTGCCTTGCCAGGGAGACTTTTGATGAGAAAGCCGACGATCGCTATCCTCTTGGCCGGCGCGATGGCCGCCAGCGCCTGCACGACCGCCACCGGCGAGCGCGACACCCTTGCCAGCGCCGGCACCGGCGCGGCGATCGGCGCCGCGGCGGGCGCGGGCGCCGGCGCGCTGATCGGCGGCCTGTCGCCGATCGAAGGCGCGCTGATCGGCGGCGCGGTCGGCGGCATCGCCGGCGCGGTCTGGGCCGATTCCGATCGGGACGGCTATGCCGACGGCTATTATTATAACGGCCAATATTATGAGGGCCGTCCGCCGCAGCAGCCGGCCGCTCCGGTCTATCAGGCGTCCTCGCGGCGCGGCGAACGCGGCTGAACCCGGCCGACGTGACGCTGGATGAGATAAAGGGCGCCGGTCGAAGCAAGACGGCCGGCGCCCCGTTCGCCCTTTTTTTCCTTTCGCTCGCACTGGCCGCCGCGCCGGTGCCGGCTTTCGCGCAACCTGCCGCCTCGGGCCTCGCGGCCGAGCTACAGCGGGCGCCAGGCGCCGGCGGCGAGGTGCGCGACTTCTATCGCGCGCGCAACTTCCGGCCGCTCTGGATTCGCGGCAACCGGCTCGGGCCCGAGGCGGACATGCTGCTGCGCCTGCTCCAGACCGCCGAGCTCGACGGGCTGAATTCGCGCCGCTACCGGCCGCAGGCAGTCGCCGAGGCGATCGCGGCGGCCCGCACCGGCTCGCCCGAGGCGCTCGCACGCGCGGAGATGCTGCTGTCGCGCCGCCTGGCCGACTATGGGCGGGACATGCGCCGGCCGCCGCGGCGTAGCGCGATGATCTTCGCCGAGCGCGACTTGCAGAACAGGCAGCCGCAAGCGCGGGCGCTGCTCGAGGCGGCGGCGTCGGCGCCGTCGCTGCGCCAGCATCTCGACGGGATCGGCTGGATGCATCCCTTTTACGGCCGGATCCGGGCCAGCCTGGCGACCAGCCGATCCGCCGAGCAGCAGCGAATCCTGCGGCTCAATCTCGATCGGACGCGGGTGCTGCCGGCCGAAGCGCGTGGCCGCTATGTCCTGGTCGACGCCGCCGGCGCGCGGCTCTGGATGTACGAGAATGGCCGCGTCCGCGACACGATGCGGGTCGTGGTCGGCCGCGTCACCGACCAGACCCCGATGATGGCCGGCCGGATCCGCTTCGCTGTGCTCAATCCCTATTGGAACGTGCCGCCGGACCTGGTGCCGAGCCGGATCGCACCGAACGTGCTGTCGGACGGGGTCGGCTGGCTGCGCAGCAAGGGTTATCAGGTTCTGTCCGACTGGTCGAACGCGCCGCATGTGGTTCCGCCCCAGGCGATCGACTGGCGCGCCGCTGCGGCCGGACGCCAGGAATTGCGGGTGCGCCAGCTGCCCGGTCCCGAAAATGCGATGGGGCGGATGAAATTCATCTTCCCCAACGAGCTTGGCGTCTATCTCCATGACACGCCCGAGCGTGGCCTGCTGCGCGAGGCGTCGCGCCAGTACAGCGCCGGCTGCGTCCGCGTCGAGGATGCGGCGCGGCTGGGGCGCTGGCTGTTCGGACGCACTCTGCAGACGCGCGACCGGACGCCCGAGCAATATGTGCCGCTGCCCGAGCCGGTGCCGGTCTACATCACCTATCTGACGGCCGCGCCCGAGGGCGAACGGATCGTCTTCCGACAGGACGTCTACAATCGCGACGGCGGCCGCAGCGGCGGAGCAGGGAGCCGCAACGCCCGCTGATCGACGTCCGGCGTTCGCATCCTCTGGACCGCGCGCCCGACACGCGCCAGTTTGCGCTTCGAATCAGCGCAAGGGGGCGATCGTGAAACTGTGGACACCGACGGTTGGACTGGCGGCGCTTGCGCTCGCCGGATGCTCCTTCTCCATCTCCGGCGAGGAGGAGCAGCTCGAGAATTCGATCCGCAACACGCTCGAAGGGCAGGGCAACGTCCAGCAGGTCGAGATGACCAGGCAGGACGATGGCAGCTTCACCGGATTCGCGATGATCCGCGACCGCAACGGCCGCCAGGGGCGGCTGAACTGCACGGCGCGGCCGACCGAAGGGACCAATTACAATTGGCGCTGCCTGCCGACGATCGACGAATCGGTGGTGACCGAGATGGAAGGGCTGATCCGCACCGAGCTCGAGCGCCAGGCGGCGACGGTGATCGAGGTCCAGATGACCCGACAGGACGACAACAACATGGCCGGCTTTGCGCTGGTCGAGGACGGCGCCGGCAATCAGATCCGAACCAATTGCGTCGCGACCCGCAACCCGGCCGGCACCTCCAATTTCAGCTTCCGATGCCGCCAGCCGGGCGCGGTCGCCGACAGCGACGTTTCGCAAGATCAGCCTGCGCAGGAGGAGGCACCGGTCGAGGAGGGCGAGAAGCCCTATTGAAGCCGTTGCAGGCCGTGGCAGGCCTGTCCGGGGTCAGCGCGGAATCACCGCCTTCGGAAACCCGCCCCAGGCCTGGTCGTAATCCGTCTGGGCGTGCTCCAGCGCCCAGGCGGTCGGACGGTAGGGCCAGCAGCTTTCGACCATGAACGCCATCGTGCCGTCGATCTTGTGCGGCTTGAGCGCGGCCTCACTCGCGCCTTTCCAGCTGGCGACGTCGGGGCCGTGGCCGGCCATCAGATTGTGCAGGCTCATCCCGCCGGGCGCGAAGCCGTCGGCCTTGGCGTCATAATCGCCGTAGATCAGGCCCATGCACTCGCTCATCACATTGCGATGGAACCAGGGCGGCCGGAAGGTGTCCTCGGCGACCATCCAGCGCGGCGGGAAGATGACGAAATCGGCATTGGCGCGGCCCGGCGTCTCGCTCGGGGAGGTCAGCACCGTGAAGATCGAGGGATCGGGATGGTCGAAGCTGATCGAGCCGATCGTGTTGAACAGGCGCAGATCATATCTGCATGGGGCGAGATTGCCGTGCCAGGCGACCACGTCGAGCGGGCTGTGGTCGAGCTCGGTCACCCACAGGCTGCCGAGATGCTTCTGGATCAGCTCGACCCTGCCGTCTTGGTCCTCAAAGGCCGCCCGCGGAGTCAGGAAGTCGCGCGGATTGGCGAGGCCGTTCGATCCGATCGGCCCGAGCTCGGGCAAGCGGAACAGGGCGCCGTAATTTTCCGCGACATAGCCGCGCGCCTCGCCATCGGGGAGCAGGACGCGGAAACGGACGCCGCGCGGGATCAAGGCGATCTCGCCCGGCCCGATCTCGATCCGCCCCATCTCGGTGCGCAGATCGAGCCGCCCCTGCTGCGGCACGATCAGCAATTCGCCGTCGGCATCGAAGAAGAAGCGGTCCGTCATGTCGCGATTGGCGCAGTAGACGTGGACGGCGACGCCTTCGAGGCCGGCCGGCTCGCGATTGGCCATCATCGTCACCATCGAGTCGACGAAGTCGCTCGCCTCGGCGGGCATGGCCGGCGGATCCCAGCGCAGCCGGTTCGGCGGCAGCGGCGCGTCATCCGGAGCCGGACCGAACAAAGGGGCGCCTTCATAACGGCGATAAGGCGGGTGCTCGGCCGAAGGGCGCATCCGGTAAAGCCAGGAGCGGCGATTTTCGGCGCGCGGCGCGGTGAAGGCGGTGCCGGACAATTGCTCGGCATAGAGGCCGAAGGCGGGGCGCTGCGGCGAGTTGCGGCCTTGCGGAAGCGCGCCGGCCACGGCCTCGGTCGCGAAGTGGCCGCCGAAGCCGGGCATGTCGCCGGCGCGCTCGTGCAGCGTTTCAGTCGGATTGTTACGCATGCGCTGTCTATAGCGGGATTGGCGCGCGGAAAAATCCCGGCGTGTGGCAGGATCCTCCCTTATGCCGGAATAATTATGCGGCTTCGTTCATTCCTTGCCCGCGCTGGCCGTCACGCTTCGGCGTCACTCTCGAATAGCCGCGTGCGCAGCACGAGCAGCGCGACGAGTTGGCGACGATTGCGGCGCACCGCGGCCACGCAGAATGCGAGATAGAGCAAGCTGAGAACGGCCGCGATCGCCGCCTTGAGCCAGAAGGGCAGAGGGATGACCGGCTGATAGGCCGGTTGCCCGTGTGCGTAGGCGAGCACGGCGAGCAGAACGGCCGATCCCGGCGCCAGCACGATCCCGGCCCAGCCCCACCGGATCGTCGCGCGCGCCTGAGCGATGCTTCGGTCGAGCGCGCTGCGCACCTGCCGAGCGGCACCGTGGCCGAGCGCCGACCTGACCCAGACCGCCATCGTCAAACTCGCCAGCGCGAGCAGCAGGATCGTGCCGCCGACCAGCCAGGCGGGCCAGGGCCGCAACAGCAGGAGGACGCCGAGCGAGCATGCCGCCAGGCCGACCACCATCTCGGCGAGAAAGATCGCGCGCGACCGCCAGGCGCGACGGCCGATCGCCGCCCGGACCTCGTCCGGGTCGAGCAGGTTGTCATCTCCCCGCCAGGTGGCGCCGAGCGCCGCCCAGTCGTTGTCGATGTGATCGTCGCGGCGGTCATCCATGTCCGGACTCTCCATCCTGTGCGGGTCGGAAGAAATCGCGCAACTGCGCCTTGGCCCGGGTGAGCCGGATCGAGACGGCGTTGGCACTGGTGCCGAGGATTTCGGCAATCTCCTGGGGTGTCAGCCCTTCGAGCGTGAGCAGCACCGGCTGGCGCATGTCGATCGGGAGCGAACGGACGGCTCTCGTCAGCGCGGCCTCGCGATGGGCGCGGTCGGCAAGCTCGAAAGGCGACGGCGCCTCGCTCGACAGGCCGGCATCGAGCTCGGCCGTCCTGGGACGCGCCATCTCGCGCGCGACGTGGCTGAGCGCGCGATTGTGGGCGATGCGGCCGACGAAATTTCGCAGCGGCGCGTCGCCGCGCCAGCGCGGCAGCGCACGCCAGAGCGCGGTCAATATATCCTGCTCAAGCTCCTGCCGGCGGACCGGATCGGCTTCATGACCAGCAGCGATGCGCCGGATCATCGACCCGTAAGTCCGCACCGCCGCGTCGAAATCGTGCTCGTTCACGCGCGCGAGTGTCCGAACCAGCCCGATCGCAAACAAGCCTGAAAGAAAGTTCGGCGCGGGACGGACTATAGCAACGAGGCCGGTTGGGGACAGTCGGCGGGAGGATCATTCGTGGCGAAGCGACTGACCCGGCTGGACCGGTTTCGACTTTGGACAATAGCCCTGATCGGACTGCTCGCCGCCGCGCCGGCCGCCGCCGACGGACTTTACGACATCGTCATCATCGGCACCGTTCGCGGCGAAATGAAGGTCGAGACCCGGGACGGAGTCCGGCATGTCGATTTCCGCTATGTCGACCGCGGCCGCGGCCCGGAGATCCGCAGCGAGCTCAGGACCGATCCGCGCGGCATTCCGACGATGATGCGCGTGCACGGGGTAAACTATCTGAAGGCGCCGGTAGACGAGCGGTTCGAGCGGTCCGGCCCGACCGCGCGCTGGGTCAGCCGCGCCGACCGGGGCACGAGCGAAGCGGCGGGCTTCTACGTCCCCCACGAGGCGACGTTCGACGCCTCGGCCAATTTGGCCCAGGCCCTGCTTGCTGCGCCCGACGGGCAGCTCTCTTTGCTGCCGAGCGGTCGCGCCCGGATCGAGCGCATGCGCGACCATCGCCTGGTGGTGAACGGACGCGAGACCGTCGCGACGCTCTATTTTCTGCACGGCCTCAGCTTCGGCCCGAGCCCGCTCTGGCTCGACGAGAACCGGGAGCTGCTGTTCGAAGGCGACAATTTCGTGTCGGCGCGCCGGCGTGGACTCGACGACGAGGCGGCGGCGACGCTGGCGCGGCTGCAAGCGCAATCGACGGTCGAGCGGGAGGCGGCCGAGGCGCGGAGGCTGGCGCATCGGCCGGACCGGCCGGTCCTGTTCCGCGACGTGACCCTCTATGACGCGATCGGCCGCCGGCGCCGCGAGCATATGAGCGTGCTCGTCCGCGGCAATCGGATCGAGGCGGTGGGACCGGCGCGCACCTTGTCGCCGCCGGAGGGCGCGGAGACGGTCGACGGGCGCGGCCGCACCCTGCTTCCCGGCCTGTTCGACATGCATACCCATTTGTCCAGCAATAGCGGCGGCCTGCTCGCGATCGCGTCGGGCGTCACCAGCGCACGCGATCTCGCCAATCAGATGGCCAGCCTGCGCGAACGAATCGCAGCCTGGGAGTCGGGGCGACTGATCGGTCCCCGCGTGTTCCGGTCGGCGATGATCGATGGCCGCCACGCGCTGGCCGGCCCGACCGAATTGCTGGTCGGAAGCCGCGAGGAAGCGATCGCGGCGGTCGAGCGCGCGGCGGCGAACGGCTATCCTGCGATCAAGCTCTACAGCTCGCTCGATCCGGCGCTGGTGCCGGTGCTGATTGAGGAGGCGCATCGGCGCGGGCTGCGAGTCGGCGGCCACGTGCCCGCCGGCATGACGATGGCCGAGGCGATCCGGGCCGGCTTCGACGAAATCAACCACGCCAATTTCTGGATGCTCGGCCTGATGGGCCCCGAGGTGACGGCGCGGACCAATACGCCGCTGCGGCTCACCGCGATCGGCGAACGCGGCCGCGACATCGATCTGAATGCGGCCGAAGTTCGCGAGCTGGTCGCGCTGGTCAGGGAGCGCGGAACGATCCTCGATCCGACTCTCAGCGTCTTCCACGATACCCTGGCCGCGGAACCCGGTCGGCCCGCCCCGAGCCTTGCCGCGGTCGCCGACCGGATGCCGGCGACGATCGTTCGTGCGTCCTCGAGCGGCGGCGCCGCGGCCGATGCCGCTTCGCTCGCGCGCAACCGGGAATCGCTCGCCCGGCTTGGCCAGATGTTCCTGCTGATGCATCGGGCCGGCGCGACGATGGTCGCGGGCACGGACGGCACGCCGGGTCTCGCGCTGCCTCGCGAGCTCGAGCTTTATGTCGAGGCCGGCCTGACCCCGGTCGAGGCCCTCCACCTGGCGACCCTGGGAGCAGCCCGCGTCGCGGGTGTCGGCGAGCAGCTCGGCGCGATCGAGCCGGGCAGGCTCGCCGACCTCGTCCTGGTCGAGGGCGATCCGACGCGGCGGATCGGCGACCTGCGCAACACGCTGTTCGTCGTGAAGGACGGCGTCCTGTTCGATCCCGACGCGCTGTTCCGCGCCGTCGGCATGCAGCCGCGCCGTCGCACCACCTCCTCAACGTCCGGAGACTGACATGCGCCTCGATCGCCGTACCTTGCTCGTCGGCTCCGCCGCCGCCTCGTTCGCCGCGGCCGCGCGGCCGGCGCTGGCCCAGCCGCCGTCGGACCGGCTGGTCATCAACACGCTCGGCACATTGTTCGGCTTCGACGCGCCGCCGCCTCCGCCGGGCGCCACGCCGATCATCGTCGAGACGCGACCGGAAATGGTCACCGACGGCGCGATACGGGCAACGCTCGAGGCGGGCCTCTCGGCGGT
>JAYRLF010000200.1:0-7773 GCA_041905385.1 Allosphingosinicella sp. | reverse complement strand
ATCATCACGGCCAAACCCCGACGCGGGACAGCCCGGCCGTCTCGTCGAGACCGAGCATCAGATTGGCGCATTGGATCATCTGTCCGGCGGCTCCTTTCACGAGATTGTCGAGCGCGGCGATCGCGAGGACGCGGCCGGTGCGGTCGTCATAGCGCGCGGTGACGTGGATGGCGTTCGACCCGAGGGTCCATTTGGTCGACGGCGGCCGCTCCGAGACATGGACGAACGGCTCGTTCGCATAGGCGTTCCGGAGCGCTTCGAGGGGATCGCAGGGGCCCTTGGCGATCGCCGTGCAGGTGGCGAGGATGCCGCGGTTGATCGGGGCAAGGTGCGGCGTGAACAGCACTTTGCCGCCGAGCACCATCTCCATCTCGGCGGTGTGGCGATGGCTGAGCAGCCCATAAGCCGTCAGATTCTCGTCGACCGTGTTGAAATGGGTCTCGTCCTTGAGGGCCTTGCCGGCGCCGCTGACGCCGGAGGCGGCGTCGACGTTGATCGTGTCGGCGTCGATCAGGTCGAGCAGCGGCCGGAGCGCGAGGATCGTCGTGGTCGGATAGCAGCCGGCCGCGGCCACCGTCTTCGCGCCGGCGATCCGGTCGCGGTTCAGCTCCGGGATGCCGTAGACGAACCTGTCGAGCAGCTGGGGCGCCTGATGCGGTTCCTTGTACCAGCGCTCATAGGCGGCCGCATCGTCAAGCCGGAAGTCGGCGCCGAGGTCGACAAAGGCGATGCCGCGTTCGATGATCCCGGCCGCGATCTCCTGCGACTTGCCGTGCGGCAAGGCGGCAAAGACGAGGTCGATGCCATCGAGTGCGTCGGTGGCGAAGCGCTCGACGACATGGTCGGGAAAAGCGAGCGCGAGGTGGGGATGGACGTGCGCCAGCTTCGTCCCCGCCTGGCTGTCGCCGAACAAACGCGTCGGCGCGAATGCGGGATGCCCTGCGCAGAGCCGCAGCAGCTCCGCGCCGACGAATCCGGAGGCTCCGAGGATGGCGACCTTGATCATCGCGGCGCCATGGCAGTTTCTGTATGATTATGCAAGTGTCTGCATAATCATAAACGCTCTACCCGGATGTCCCTGCGATGCGATCGCCGGACGGCGGCGTCAAGGGCTGACGGGGAAGGCCTCGTCGTCGTCACCGAACAGCTCGAGCGCGCCCCAGATGAGCAGGCCGACAGCGATCGCGCCCAGGATCCAGCCGGTCGTGCCGCGCAGCTCGTCCGCATCGGCGACCGGCGCGCCCGCCCGTTGCACGCTCGACGCGGTGGTCGGCTGAACCGGCTGGCCGACCTGGGCCGACGCCGCGCTGCTTCCGATCACCAATGAAAGGGCGGCGAGGGCCGCCAACCTGCTGGAACGCATTCAATCTCTCCCTGCCGGGCGCGGAACCATGACGACGCCCGATGCCGCAAACCGACCAGCTCTCGGCCAGTTCCGCGGCGATGCGGCGGTTCGTCGAAAAGTACGCGATAGGCTCAGCTTGCGCGCGCCCTCGTCCAGTCGGCAACGACGGTGGCGAGCACCTCGAGCGGCATGTCGCCTTGCTTGAGCACGGTGTCGTGGAACGACTTGATGTCGAAGCGGGGTCCGAGATGGGCGCGGGCGGCGTCGCGCAGCCGGACGAACTCGGTATGGCCGATCTTGTAGCTGCACGCCTGGCCCGGCCAGACGATGTAGCGCTCGACCTCGCTGGTCGCCGAGATCGGGTCGAGCCCGACCTCGTCCTGGAAATAGCGGATCGCCCGCTCGCGGCTCCAGCCCTTGGCGTGCAGGCCAGTGTCGAGCACGATCCGCGCGGCGCGATAGAGGCGGGCCTGCAACATGCCGATCCGGCCGACCGGATAGTCCTGGTACATGCCGATCTCGTCGGCGAGCTGCTCGGCATAGAGGCCCCAGCCCTCGCTGAACGCCGAGATGCCGAGGTTGCGGTGGAGCAGCGGGATCTCCTGGTTCCCGAGCACGGTCGCGCCGTGCCACAGATGGCCTGGAATGCCCTCGTGATAGGTCAGGGTCGGCAGCGACCATTTCGGCCAGATCCGGGTGTCGACCAGATTGATATAATAAGTGCCGGGCCGCGAGCCATCGAGGCTGCCGCCCTGGGCGTAGCCGCGCGGCGCGCCTTCCTCGATCGCCGGCGGCACCCGCCGGATCTCCATCGCCGCGTTCGGGACGGTCCCGAAATATTCGGGCATGCGGGTGCGGATCGTCTCGAGCTGGCGCCGCAGGTCGGCGAGCAGCTCCTCGCGGCCGGCGTCGGTGTTGGGATAGAGGAAGCGCTCCTGGCGGCCGAGCGCGGTTAGCCTGGCGCCGACCGAGCCTTGGGTCAGGCCCTCGCGCCGCAGCAGCGGATCGGCGGCGGCCTGGATCTCGGCGACCTGGGCGAGCCCGACCTCATGCGCCTGGTCCGGGCTCATCGCGGTGCTGGTATGATAGCGCAGGCACAAGGCATAGAAGCGCGCGCCTTCCGGCAGGCGGCCGGCGGCCGGATCGATGCCGGCGCCGCGGCGCAGCTCGGACAAGGCGCCGATCTGACGGTCGAGCGCATCGGCGATGCGGCCGTCGACGATTGCGCTGGCCTGACGCTGCCAGTCGCCGGCGATGTTCTTCTCGCGGGTCCGGCGCACAAGCGAGCGGACCAGACCGGAATCTGCGCCGCGCTCGGCGCGCAGCGCCCGGGTCTGGCTCAGCGCCTTGTCGATGATGTAGCCGGGCGGGACGACGCCGAGGCCGGCATCGGCCTGCATGCGGTCGACCTCCATGTTGATCGCGCCGCCGAACGCCTCGAGCCGTGCGACATAGGCCTCGGCATCGGCGCGGGTCTCGATGCGGTGCTGGCTGTCGAGGAAGTCCGGGACGCTCTGATAGGAGCCGGTCAGCTGCGACAGCACATAGGGGACCGGATAGGCATAGCCGCCAATGCCCCCATAAGCGAAGCTCGACACCTCGTTCATCCGCTCGGCGATCCAGACCACCGTGTCGAGATAGGGCCGGTCGGCCGGCGGCAGCGCGTTGCGGTCGATCCGCCGCAGCCGCTCGAGATGGTCGAGCATCGGCTGGTAGACGCCCATCTTGCCGCGCGGCGAGGCGTCGCCCAGCCGACTCTTGAGAAAGGCGCGCTCGCCGACGTCGAGGCCGAGACCGGTCGCCATTTCGGGCGCCGCGCGCAGCATCCCTTCGAAGATGCTTTCGTAGAGCGCGCGCGCCTCTGCGGTCTCGGAGCGCGGCGCCATGCCGGCGCAGCCCGGCAAGGCGAACGCGCCGGTCGCCGCGGCGGAGGAGAGGAGGAATTGGCGGCGATTCAGCATGAGGGGTCTCCGACTCTTGATCCTCCCCGGTACGGGGAGGGGGACCAGCCGCAGGCTGGTGGAGGGGTTGCGCGAACGTCTGAGAAGCCCCTCCACCGCACTTCGTGCGGTCCCCCTCCCCGTCCCGGGGAGGATTTATTCTGCACGATGCACGCGGCCGCGGGCCATCACGAAGCTCATGTTGCGAAGCACGCCGACGTCGCTGAGCGGGTCGCCGCGGACGGCAACGATGTCGGCGACCTTGCCGGCCTCGATCGTGCCGGCGTCGGCGGTGACGCCGAGCAGGTCGGCGGCGTTGACGGTGGCGGCCGCGATCGCGCTCATCGGCGTCATGCCGTGCTGGACCATCAGCAGGAACTCGTCGGCATTGCGGCCGTGCATCGAGACGCCGGCGTCGGTGCCGAAGGCGATCCGGACCCCGGCCGGGACCGCGCGGCGCAGCGCCTGGCCGGTAATTCCGATCCGCCATTCGATCTTCTGCCGGACTTCGCCCTGATAGGCGTTCGGATTGTTGCGCAGCCGCTCGATATAGCCGTTCACGGTCGACAGGGTCGGGACATAATAGGCCCGGCTGTCGCGCCACAGCCGCAGCGTCGCGTCGTCGATCAACGTGCCGTGCTCGATCGAATCCGCGCCGGCGCGCAAGGCGAGGTTGATGCCGTCGGCGCCATGGGCGTGGACCGCGACCTTCTTGCCATAGAGATGGGCGGTCTCGACGATCGCGCGGACCTCGTCGTCGAACATCTGGGCGCCGAGGCCGAGCCCGATCCGGCTGTTGACGCCGCCGGTGGTGGCGATCTTGATCACGTCGACGCCGCGGGCGATCTGGCGACGGACGGCGCGGCGGCAATCGTCGGCGCCGTCGCAGGTGCTGCCGTCCTGCAGTAGCACCGCGTGGAACTCGTCGCGATAGCCGAGGGTCGGGTCCATGTGGCCGGTGGTCGCGGAGATCGAGGTGCCGGCGTCGACGATGCGTGGGCCGATCGCCCAGCCGCGGGCGATCGCGTCGCGCAGGCCCAGGGTGATGCCGTCGCTCGAGCCGAGATTGCGCACGGTGGTGAAGCCGGCGTCGAGCGTCTTGCGGGCGTTGAACGCCGCCTCATGGGCACGCAGCGCGATATTGTCGGTGACCCCGGACAGCTGCCCCTCGACGCCGGCGCGGTCACTGTCGAGGTGGACGTGGCTGTCGATCAGGCCGGGCAGCACGAAGCGGTCCTTGAGATCGATCAGGCGCGCGCCGGCGGGGACCTCGGCGAAGCCGTCCTGCACGGCCTCGATCCGGCCGCCACGGACGAGGATGGTGGCGTTGCGGCGCGGCGCCCGGCCGGGCCGGTCGAGCAGGGTGCCGGCATGGATGACGACGAGCTCGGTGGGCGCGGCGGCCGGCTGGGCGGCGGCGGGGCCGACCAGCAAGGCGAGCAGGAACGGAAGCACTGAAGAAAGGCGCATCGGTGGAGGATCCCCTGGAGAGTATGCGGGACGATAGCCGATCCCGCTCTTCGTCCAAGCGGAAAATCGGCCGGATTGGAGTGGGTGGTTGGGCCCCCTATTGCAGGCCGCGGGCCTGATCGAGATGCTGCTGCTCGACCGGGGCGGCCGCTTCGGCCAATGCCTGCAGCACCGGATCGTTGCCGTTTTCGGCGAAGTTGCGGTGCAGCTCGAGCGCGGCCTCGTGCGCCGCGACCTGGAGCTCGACATAGCGCCGATCGAACCGCGATCCCGACGCGCGTTCCAGGCTGCGCAACCGCGTCCACTGGATCGGCAGCAGACCGGGCTCACCCGAGTCGAGCCCGCGTTCGCGCGCGGCGGCGAGCAGCCGCTCGAGGCTCTGCTCGTGGGCATCGACCATCGCCTGGGCGAACTGGCGCACTTCGGGCCGCTCCGCCTTGCCGACGGCGATCTCGCCGGCGCGGAGCTGGAAGGCGTTGGAAGCGCCCGCCACCGAGACATAGGCGCCGCGGCCATCGGGCGTCAGGTCCTGGCCGGCCGACTGGGCGATTGCCGCGGCCGGCAAAAGGGCGGCGACGGCAAGCACTGATAGACGGATGTTAAGCGGAATCATGGTCATCCTCCTGATGCGCGCATGGGTCGGGAAACATGGTTTCCGACCGAGCAGGTTCAGCGATTTCCCCAGAGATTCGAGACTGTTCGAAATCGGGCGTGACGAGTCAAGCCGCGCGGTCTGCCGGATCGGACCGAAAAGTCGCGGCCGCGAAGTGCGCCGCCGATCGGCGATTTGTCGCGCAAGGTCGGGACAGAAAGGTGTTAGCAGCCGGTTATTTTACCCGGCTCGCTCATGGTGCGACACGCGATCTGGGACGGTCGCCTCCCAATAATTGGTTACGCAAAAAAATCGTTCAAATTCAGCGCCCCTCGTGTGGACGCATGCGAAGAGTTCTTGCCCCCTTGTTGCCGCAATACAACAGAGTGTCGCCTTCGTGCGGCGCCGGCTCGTCTTCGCTTGTTGTGCCCCCTCCCGCTCCCTTATTCAGGGGCCGAAATAAAAGAAGGGGAGGACTGCAAATGCTTCACCGTGCCAGCACCACCAGGAAGTTTGCTTTCGGCTGGGCGACGCCGTCGTTCGCGCAAGGCACCGAGTCTGCGGACGAAGGCGAGACGATCGTCGTCACCGCGACCAAGCGTCAGACGACGTTGCTCGAGGTGCCGTTCTCGATCAACGCGCAGACCGAGGAGGACATCCAGCGTTCCGCCGCGACGACGATCGAGGATCTGTCCCGCAACGTCGCCGGCCTCAGCGTCCAGAATCTTGGACCGGGCCAGAGTCAGGTGTCGGTCCGCGGCGTGTCGGCCGGCCAGATCGTCCGCGACCAGCCGGGCGTGAAGGAGCAGGTCGGCGTCTATCTCGACGAAAGCGTCATCTCGCTGTCGCTGTTCACGCCTGACCTCGACCTGTTCGATCTCAATCGCGTCGAGACGCTGCGCGGCCCGCAGGGCACATTGTTCGGCTCCGGCTCGGTCGGCGGCACGCTGCGCTACATCACCAACCAGCCCGAGCTCGGCCAGACCAGCGGCATGGTCGAGGCCAATCTGAACCTGGTCGACGAGGACGATTGGGGCGGCCATCTCAAGGGCATGATCAACCTGCCGCTCGGCGATCGGGCGGCGATCCGCGCTGTTGCCTATTATACCCAATATGGCGGTTTCGTGGATGCGCGCCGCGAGGGCGGCGGGATCGACGAGAACGTCAATGACGGCCATCGCGTCGGCGGTCGCATCTCGATCCGGTTCGAGCCGACCGACGGCATCGTGATCACCCCGCGCTTCGTCTATCAGGAGATCCGCGCCGACGGTTTCAACCGGCAGGAGGTGTACAATTTGTACGCCAATCCGTTCACGACCACCCGTCCGGCGGTGACGTTCAACGAGCGCGAGCAGTTCCTGCTTCTCGACGAGGAGTTCCGCGACGACACGATGCTCGCCGACCTGACGATGAGCTTCGATTTCGGCGCGGTCGAGCTGACGTCCGTGTCGACCTATATCAACCGCGACATATTGGTCGGGCGCGACGCCAGCGCATTGACCGGTTCGGTCTCGGTCGATCTCGGCTACCCGGCCGCGGCGGTGCTGCTGCCGTCGAACCTGGTCGACACGACCGACCTCGAGACCTTCTCGCAGGAGGTCCGCCTGAGCTCGAGCGCGAGCGGACCGTTCCAATGGCTGGTCGGCGCCTTCTACAGCGACGTCGACCGCTTCTATCGGCAGCGCCTGCCGACCCCCGGCTATGACGCGGCGACCGACGCCCGGCTCGGCGCCGGCACGGCGGCGGCCACCACCCGGGCCGGCTTTCCGGCCAACTCGCCTTATGCCGCGGATCTGCCCTACGACATCCGGCAGTGGGCGATCTTCGGCGAATTGAGCTACGACATCACCGACCGACTCACCGCAACCGCGGGCGGACGCTATTACGACTTCCAGGAGGAGCGGCAGTTCATCTCGAGCGGGCTCTTCTCGAATCTCGACAACAATACGGACGAGACGTCGTCCAGCGGCTTCAGCCCGCGCTTCATCCTGAGCTACGAGGCGGCCGACAATGTCCGCGTCAACGCCCAGGCCTCGAAGGGCTTCCGTCTCGGCGGCGTCAACGATCCGCTCAACATCCCGCTCTGCACCGGCGGGCCCAATGGCGTCGATGCCCAGACCTACGGCAACCGTCCGACCTATGAGGACGAGACCCTGTGGAACTATGAGGTCGGCGTTCGAGCGCAGCGTCGAGGCCTCAACTTCGCCGCCGCCGCTTTCTACACCGACATCAAGAACCTTCAGGTGACGGCGGACGCCGGCACCTGCTCGTCGCGTGTCGTCTTCAACGTGCCGAGCGCGCACACGATGGGCATCGAGGCGGAAGTTTCGGCCGAGGTGGCGGACGGGTTCAACCTGTCGATCAACGGCTCGATCCTCGAGGCGGAGTTCGATTCCGACGTGACGACCACGGCCGGCGCGATCATT
>JAYRLF010000199.1:0-7791 GCA_041905385.1 Allosphingosinicella sp. | reverse complement strand
GTGACATGCATCATGGCTTCCCCTCCATGAGATGTTGCGATCCGAACCAATCAAGCACAACAAGTGACGGTCGTAAAGTGCCGGCGCCGAACGCCCGCGAGGATCGAATCAGACCATCACCCTCGGGTGCGTGAAGATGCGGACGATTTCGGGCTCGAAGCTTTCGAGCGGGTCGACGTCGAAGGCGGGATCGAAAGCCGGCGCGTCCCACTCGTCGACCAGCTTTTCGGCGAATGCGTACCAGCTTTCGCCCCTGAACCGCTCGCGCCCCTCGGGATCCTTGCCGAGATGCTCGAAATAATAGCGGCCCTGAAATAACTGATGGTGCTTCACCGCCTGATAGATGTCGTCGCTGACATAGGGCTTGAGCATCTCGGCCGCGATCGCGCCATGATTGGGGATCGAGAAGAGCTTGCCGAGATCGTGGCACAAGGCCGCGACCACCTCTTCGTCGGACGCGCCCGAGCGGCGCGCCAGCGTGCCCGCCATCAGGCTGTGGGTGAGCTGAGTCGCCGCGAAGCCGACCTCGATCGCATCGAGGCGCTTCAGGCTGTCGATGATCTGCTTCGGCGCGTCGGTCGCCTGATGCTTGTAATGTTCCGCCGCGATATGGGCCCAATCGGCGGCGGTGCCCTGCTTCATGTCGGTGAACATGACCCAGATCATATCATCGCCGTGAAAATGTGAGAAGCGCCCGAGACATTGTCATCACCAAGTCACATTTGTCACCGAGATGTCACCGCATGTTCATCGATCTGCCACCGCCCGATCCCTCGCTCGAGATCAGCGTCGCCAGCCGCGGCTATTCCAAGGGGCTCGCCCAGACCGAAGGCGCCCAGCTCGTCGTGCGCGGCGAGGTCGCGTTCGGCGACCTCACCGTCGGCGGGCTCTGGAAGAACGTCAGCTCGCCGGTCGTCGACGGCGAGGCGCAGCTCAATCTCGGTTATGAGGTCGAGGTCGGCGGCATCAAGCTCGACCTCAGGGGCGGCTATCACTGGCAGACCGGCCGCGACGGCCCGACCGACGACACCCGGTTCGAGTTCAACGTGACCGCTTCGCGCGCCTTCGGCCCGATCACGCCGCGCGTGAGCGCGACCTACAGTCCGGACGATTTCGGCGGCACCCGCGAATCGCTCTATGCCGAAGCCGGCCTGGGCTACCGGATCGCGTCGGGGACGACGCTCAGCGGCAATGTCGGCCGCCGCGAGCGCAGCAACAACACCGATTACACGACCTTCAATCTCGGCATCAGCCACCAGATCGTGCGCCAGGTGACGGTCGAAGCGCGCTATTACGATACGGCCGAGAGCGCGCTTGGCGAGACCTACGAAGGCCGGCTGGTCGGGATGGTGCGGGTTCGCTTCTGACCCCGAAGCGCTTGTCGCCGCACTGCCCAGTCCATAGGCTCGCCACATGGCGACGGCGGCGACGGCATCCCTGACTCAGGCATTGCAGCATGCCGCGCGGCTGATGCGCGACGACCCGCGCCTCGCGGCGCTGCAGGCGCGCGAGATATTGAAGAGCGCCCCCGGCAATGCCGACGCCTATCGGCTGCTCGGCGCCGCGCTGCGGCGCACCGGCGACGACGATGCGGCGGAGCAAGCCGAGCTCGATGCGATCTCCGCGTCGGTCGGCGATCCCGAGCTGATGCGCGCCGCGGAAGCTTTGCTCGACAACCAGCTTGCCGTCGCCGAACATGTCCTGCGGCCGCGCCTCAAGACCAAGCCGACCGATGTCGCCGCGATCCGGATGATGGCGGAGCTGGCGGCGCGATTGGGGCGCCTCGGCGATGCCGAGAATCTGCTGCGCCGGGCGCTCGAGCTGGCGCCGGCCTTCGCGCCGGCCCGCGCCAACCTGGCGACCGTGCTGTACAAGCAGGGCCGTCCGGCCGAGGCGATCGATCAGCTCGATCGGCTGCCCTTCGACGAAGGCGACGGCGCCGGCCGGCAGAATTTGAAGGCCGCGGCGCTTGGCCGGATCGGCAGCTACGAGGAAGCGCTGGCGATCTACGAGCAGGTGCTGGCGCGGCATCCCGATCAGCCGCGGGTGTGGATGAGCTATGGCCATGTCCTGAAGACGGTCGGCCGCCAAAGCGACAGCATCGCCGCCTATCGCCGCGCGATCGCCCTGGTGCCGTCGCTGGGCGAAGCCTGGTGGAGCCTCGCCAACCTCAAGACCGTGTCGTTCGACGCGGACGACATTGCCGCGATGCGTGATGCGCTCGAGACGGCCGGGCTCGGCGACGAGGACCGGCTCCATCTTCATTTCGCGCTCGGCAAGGCGCTCGAGGATCGCGGCGACGCCGAGCCGAGCTTCCGCCATTATGCCGAAGGCAATCGGATCCGGCGTCGCCAGATCCACCATGACGCGGCCGAGATGACGGCCCATGTCACGCGCAGTCGCGCCCTGTTCACCACGGATTTCCTCGCGTCGCGCAGTGGCCAAGGCTGCATGGCCGCCGACCCGATCTTCGTCCTCGGCATGCCGCGCGCAGGTTCGACCCTGGTCGAGCAGATTCTCGCCAGCCATCCGCTCGTCGAAGGCACGATGGAGCTGCCCGATCTGCCCGCGATCGCGCGGCGGTTGGGCGGCCGCAAGCTGCGCGGCGATCCGACGCTTTATCCGGAATGCCTGGTCGCGCTCGATGCCGAGGCCCTGCGCATGCTCGGCGAGGAATATCTCGAGCGGACGCGTGTGCAGCGCAAGACCGACCGCCCCTTCTTCATCGACAAGATGCCGAACAATTGGGCCCATGTCGGGCTGATCCGCTTGATCCTACCCAAAGCACGGATCGTCGATGCCCGCCGGCATCCGCTCGCCTGCGGCTTCTCCAATTTCAAGCAGCACTTCGCGCGCGGCCAGAGCTTCGCCTACGATCTCACTGAATTCGGGCTCTATTATCGGGACTATGTCGCGCTGATGGACCATTTCGACAAGGTCGATTCCGGGGCCGTCCATCGGGTGATTCACGAACGGCTCGTCGAGGATCCGGAAGCCGAAGTGCGCCGCCTGCTCGACGCGATCGGGCTGGTGTTCGACCCGGCCTGCCTGCGCTTCTACGAGAATGAGCGGGCGGTGCGGACAGCCAGTTCGGAGCAGGTGCGGCGGCCGATCAACCGCGAGGGCCTCGACCAATGGCGCGCTTACGAAGCCTGGCTAGGGCCGCTGAAGGAAACGCTCGGACCGGTGCTCGACGCTTATCCAGACGCGCCTTTTCGCTGAGCTCGGATATTTATTCGCGCGGAGACGCGGAGGCGCGGAGGGACTGGGACCCTGGAATAGCCAAGACCAAATGATCGGGCTTCGGTCTCGAGGACGCAGACTCCTTTGACTGCCCACTCCGCGTCTCCGCGCCTCCGCGCTAATGAAACGGCTTCGCCGGACATGACGAGAGCGTGACAATCCCGCCACAGCTGGCGATCCGTTTCGTTCCGGAACCAAAACCAAATTGACGCGCGCCGGAATTCGGCAAAGTCTATGCCGAAATAGCCGAAGGAGTGACGTGATGCGTGCGCTTCCGCCCTGTCTTGGTTCCCGCCTTTACCGGAGGGCCAGCTTCGGCCTTCTTGCCTCGACAATGCTGGCGACGGGCGGCGCGGCGCTCGCGCAGGAGCGGGCCGCCGACGAAGCCGAGGAGGGCGAGATCATCGTCACCGCGCAGCGGCGCGCCGAGAATCTGCAGGACGTTCCGATCGCGATCACCGCGCTCGGCACCGAGACGCTCGACCAGCTCCAGGTCGACGATTTCGACGATTATGCCCGTTTCGTGCCGAGCCTGTCCTTCCGATCGCTCGGACCAGGCTTCGCCAATGTCTATTTCCGCGGCGTCGCGAGCGGCGAGAATGCCAATCACTCGGCCTCGCTGCCGAGCGTCGGCACCTATCTCGACGAGCAGCCGATCACGACCACGACTGGCGCGCTCGACCTTCACATCTACGACATCGCCCGGGTCGAGGCGCTGGCCGGCCCGCAAGGCACGCTCTACGGCGCGTCGAGCCAGGCCGGGACGGTCAGGATCATCACCAACCGGCCGGACACGAGCAGCTTTTACGGCGAGGTCAATCTCGAGCTCAACCACGTCAACCACGGCGACTGGGGCTATACCGCCGAGGGCTTCGTCAACGCGCCAATCTCCGACCGCGTCGCCTTGCGCGTGGTCGGCTGGTACCGCCGCGACGCCGGCTATATCGACAATGTCCCCTTTACCCTCACCTTCCCGACGTCGGGCATCGTCTTCAACAATGATGAGTTCGTTGAAGACAATTATAACGACGTCGAGACCTATGGCGCCCGCGCCGCGCTCCGGATCGAGCTCGACGACAATTGGACGGTGACGCCGCAGATCATGGCGCAGCGCCAGCTCAGCAGCGGCTCGTTCGGCGTCGAGCGCGGGCTCGGCGACCTCGAGACCGCGCAGTTCAATCCGGAGCGGGCGAACGACCGCTGGTACCAGGCGGCGCTGACCGTCGAAGGGCGGCTCGGCAATTTCGACCTGACCTATGCCGGCGCCTATATGCAGCGGCAGATCGACGCCGAGTCCGACTATGTCGATTATGCCTATTTCTACGACGCGCTGGCCGGATACGGCGATTATTTCCGCGACAATGCCGGCAACCTGGTCAACCCGAACCAGTATATCGTCTCGGACGACAGCTTCGCCCGGATGACGCACGAGCTGCGCATCACCTCGCCGGCGGACCGGCCGATCCGGCTGGTCGCGGGCGCCTTCTACCAGCGCCAGACCCACAATATCGAGCAGAATTACATCGTCGACAATATCGCCGACGCGATCACGGTGCCGGGGACAGACAGCAATATCTGGCTGACCAAGCAGTTCCGCGTCGACCGCGACTATGCGCTGTTCGGCGAGCTCGCCTTCGACATCACGCCGCGGCTGACCGCGACCGGCGGCCTCAGGCTCTATCGTTACGACAACAGCCTGGTCGGCTTCTTCGGCTATAGCGACGGCTATTCCGGCAGCACCGGCGTCGCCGGCTGCTTCGCGCCGACCGTTGTCGACGGATCGCCCTGCACAAATCTCGACAAGCGAACGCGCGACACCGATTTCATCCATCGGCTCAACCTGACCTGGCGGATCACCGACGATCATCTCGCCTACGCCACCTGGTCCCGCGGCTATCGCCCCGGCGGCATCAACCGCCGCGGCTCGCTGCCGCCCTATGGCGCCGATTTCATCAGCAATTACGAGATCGGCCTGAAGACGAGCTGGCTCGACCGGCGATTGAACGTCAATCTCGCCCTCTACAAGCTCGACTGGACCGACATCCAATTGTCGTTCCTCGGCGCCAACGGCCTCACCGAGATCCGCAATGCCGGCAATGCCCGGATCTTGGGCGCCGAGCTCGACGTGCTGTTGCGGCCGATGACCGGGCTGACCCTGAGCGCGGGCCTGTCGATTAACGACGCCGAGATCACCGAGGATTTCTGCCGCTTCGCCAATGAGGATTTCAACTGCGCGCTCCCTGGCCCGGGCGGCGAGGACAATGCGCAGCTGGCGCCGGCCGGGACGCGGCTGCCGCTGACCGCGCGGTTCAAGGGCAATTTGCGGGCCCGTTACGAATTCCCGATCCGGAGCGACATGGAGGGCCACGTCCAGATTGCCGCCTCCTATGAAGGCTCGCGCCGCCGCGACCTGCGCGTGCTGCAGCAATCGCTCTACGGCCCGCTCGACGGCTATACCAATATCGACCTGTCGACCGGAATCCGCTCCGGCCCCTGGTCAGTCGAACTGTTCGTCCGCAATTTGCTCGACGAGCGCGGCGCGCTGGGCAGCGGCATCCAGTGCCTCGAAGTGACCTGCGGCGATCCGGACGGCGTCACCGCGATCGGCGGCAAGGTCTATACGATCGTGAACCGGCCCCGCACGGTCGGGATCAGGGTCGGCCGGCGCTTCTAGTCGCCGCGGCCCGCCGTCACGATCCAGGCGGCGGCGCGCAGCCGAATCTCGTCGTCGATCCGATGCGCGGATGCGACCTCCCGCAATTGCGCCTTCGCGTCGGCGCGCCGGCCGTCGTCGAGGTCGCGCAGCAGCGATGCGAACGGGCCAATCCGGCTGAAATAGGCAACCGCCTCCTCGACGGGATCGTCGCCGACGCCGACACGCATCTCGAAATCGAGCGGCTGGAATTGTGGTCTCTCGAAGCCGGCCGCGGTCAGGATGGACTCGACCCGCTCCGGATCGCCGAACGCGAACGGGCCGACCGACGGCGGCGGCGCAGCGGCGGCCCCCGGCGCGAACCGGGCCAGGATCGGATCGAGCGCGAGCACCCACGGATTTTCGGCGCGCGCGCGGAAACAGGAAAAGACCAGTTGCGCGCCAGGTGCTCCGAGCGAGCGAAGGTTGACGAAGGCCGCTACCGGATCGGGAAAGAACATCACACCGTGCCGCGAGAGGATTGCATCGAATCGCCGGCCATCGCCGGGTTGCCAGCGCGACGCATCCGCCTCTTCGAAGCGGATATCGCTGTTCCTCCCGGCGCGCGCTCGGGCCACCTCGACCAGCGCGCGCGACAGGTCGATCCCGACCAGGCGGGCGCCATGGATCCTATCGGCCAGCATCAGGGTGGTGGATCCGGCGCCGCAGCCGATATCGACGATCGCCGGAGCCGCCCGGCCGGTGACGGCCGTTTCGGCGGCAGCGATCAGCGCGTCGGCGACCGGCTCGAGCGTGCGGTCGGTTCGGCGCCATTCCTCGGCCCAGACGTCGCCGACCCGGCCCTGCCATTCCGACGCTTCGGTCAACCCAGCCTCCCTCCCTGCCTACTGCGCGGCTGCCTAGCGCCGAAGGCCGCGATCCGCCAAGAGGGCGTCATGGATATTGCATCGCCCACGGCTGGACTGCGCCACCGCCTCGCCACGCTGATGACGCCCTGCCTGCTGCTCGACGAGGCGCGGATGATGGCCAATGCCGCGCGCATGGACCAGGCGACCGCGCGGCTCGGCGTGGCCCTGCGCCTGCATGTGAAGACCGCCAAATCGGTCGAGGCCGCCCGCCGCATCGCGCCGCCGCCGGCGCAGCTCACCGCCTCGACCCTCGAGGAGGCCGAGCATTTCGGCGCGGCCGGCTATGGCGACATCGTCTATGCGGTCGGGATCACCGCGAACAAGCTCGACCGGGTGCTGTCGCTGCGCCGCGGCGGCCTCGACCTGAAGGTGATCGTCGACAGCGTCGAAGCCGCCGAAGCGCTCGCCGCGGCGTCGCATGGCGCCGGCGAAGCGATCCCGGCGCTGATCGAGATCGACAGCGACGGCCATCGCGCCGGCATCCTGCCCGAGGACGGGGACAGGATCCGCGCGGTTGCGGCGGCGATCTCCGCGGGCGGCCGGCTCGCCGGCGTGCTCACCCATTGCGGAGCCAGCTATACCTCGCGGTCCGAATCGGATCTGCGCGCCTGGGCGAAGCGCGAGCGCGATGCGGCCGTCACCGCCGCGGGAATCCTTCGCGCGGCCGGGCATGAGATCGAGATGGTCAGCGTCGGATCGACTCCCTCCCTGCTCTTTGCGGAGAACCTGACCGGCGTCACCGAGGCCCGGGCCGGCGTCCATGTCTTCATGGACCTGGTGATGGCCGGGCTCGGCGTCTGCCGGCTCGACGACATCGCCATTTCGGTCCTCGCCTCGGTGATCTCGGCCCAGCCGGAGCGCGGCCGCTATCTGGTCGACGCCGGCTGGACGGCGCTGTCGCGGGACCGCGGCACCGCGGACCAGGCGGTCGATCAGGGGCTGGGCCTGGTCTGCGACGTCGACGGCCGGCCTTATGGCGATCTGATC
>JAYRLF010000198.1:5348-7803 GCA_041905385.1 Allosphingosinicella sp. | reverse complement strand
GCCACCAACCTGTCCGTCGCGGACATGATGGGTCTCTATCTGGGCACCAGCGCCCCGGGCTCGATCCTGATCGACAGCGACGCCGCCGGCTACGGCTGGTTCCTCGATCTGACGCCGGAGGAGAGCAGCGAGTTCAGTCTGCTCAACGGCCGCCTTTACGCCAATCCGGGCAGTGGCGCCGAAGGCAAGATGGACCTGTTGACGGTGCTGATGCACGAGCTCGGCCACCAGATCGGCCTCGACGACAGCTATCGCGCCGCCGACGTCAATGAGCTGATGTACGGCTATGCGATGGTCGGCGTGCGCAAGGAGGCGCAAGGCGACGATCTCGAAGGCGCCGACCCGAGCCATGTCGGCCACGAGGCCTATGTCCTGCCTGCGGTCAGCATCGGCACCCTGCCGGTCGGCCAGACTGTCGACGTCTATTTCCGCGCGACCGTCGATGCCCAGACCAACGGCCTGATCCAGAATCTCAACAACACCGCCACCGCGACCAGCAGCAATGCCGTCCCGGGCACCGCCAACGATGCCGAGACCAACGCGGTCGATTCGCTTACGCTCGGCGGCACCGTCTGGTTCGACAATGGCGCCGGCGGCGGAGTCGCCAGTGACGGCGCCATCAACGGCACCGAGGCCGGGTTCGCCGGCGTCTCGGTGAGCCTATTCGCCGACACCGGCACGACCGCCGGCGTGTGGGACGCCGCGGACGTCCAGGTCGGCATCAGCCAGCTGACCGATGCGAGCGGCAATTACAGCTTCACGGGCTTGGCGCCGGGCGAATATATCGTTCGCGTCGACCAGGACAATTTCGACGCCGGCGGCAACGTCTCGCTGGTCGGCGCGCCGATCTCGTCGACGCCGAACGCGACCGATCCGGACGACAATGTCGACAGCGACGACAATGGCGTCCAGGCCGCTGCCGCCACCGCCACCTACAGCCTTGCGATCACGCTCGACTACAATACCGAGCCCACGCCGGTCGTCGGCAACGACACCAACACGACGCTCGATTTCGGCTTCCTCGCCAACGTGCCCCCGACGCTGGCCATCGGCGCCGCCAATCCGACCTATGTCGAATCGGCGGGCCCCAATTCGGCCGGCGGCGGCGTGATCGTGCTCGCCAGCGCGACGATCACCGATTCCGACGACACCAATATCGAAAGCGCGACGATCGCGGTCACCGATTTCGTCTCCGGCGACGTGCTCGGCTTCGCGGTCGGCTACACCCTGCCGGCCGGCATCTCGGCCAGCTATAACAGCGGCACCGGCGTGCTCACCCTCACCGGCAGCGCGACGCTTGCCGATTACGAGCTGGCGCTCGAGAACGTCCGTTATTCGCACACCGGCGACAACCCGACCGTCTTCGGCACCGACAACACCCGCCAGGTCAGCTTCACCGTCAACGACGGCGTCGCCGACAGCGCCCCGGTCAACGCCTCGGTCGCGATCACCGGCACCGACGACGTCGTCGTCAACAGCTTCCCGGCCTCGGTCGGGGTCAACGAGGATGTCGTCAACGCCTCGATCCCGAACATCGTCATCACCGATCCGGACAACAATTCGGGCGACTATACCGTCCACTTCCAGGTCCGGCACGGCACGCTCAGCATCCGCACCGACGTCGTCGGCGGCATAAACGCGGCCGACATCGTCGCCGGCAATAACGGCACCAACGGCATCACCATCCGGGCGCCGCTCAGCGAGATCAACACCACCCTCGCAGCGGCCAATGCCCTGCTCTACACCGCCGACCTCAATTTCAACGGCACCGATGAAGCGCTGACGATCACCAGCTACGACGGCGTCGCCGCCGATCCGGTGGTGCTGGCGCCGGCGGTCAACACGGCCAGCTCGGCCAACCCGACCGAGATCGCCAGCGGCGACTTCGACGGCGATGGCGATGTCGACATCGCCTACATTTCGCAGACCGGCGACACCGCCATCGTCCGCCTCAACAACGGCAATGGCACGTTCGGCGCCGAGACGACCTTCGCCGTTCCGAACGCACCGACTGGCCTCGCCATCGGCGACGTCAACCAGGACGGCGATCTCGATCTCGTCCTCGCCACCTACAACACCGGCAATCCGAGCCAGGGCTCGCTCGGCTACCTGCCCGGCGCCGCAGGCGGCGGCTTCGGCGCCTATACCGCGGTGATCAACAATCTCATCGCCAACTATGACGTCGTCCTCGGCGACTTCAACGACGACAACCGCACCGACATCGCCGTCGCCCAGCGCGATCTGCGCCTCTACACGATCATGACGCAGAGCAGCGTCACGCCGGGCACTTTCGGCACGTCCGGCCAGTTCATCGGCTCGAACGCCAATTACATCCGCCAGATCCTGACCGGCGACTTCAACAATGACGGCCGCCTCGACATCGTCTCGGTCGGCGCCGGCAACCAGGGCACCGGCAACCCGCCGGGCACGGTCGAGCTGCGGCTCGGCGCGCCGG
>JAYRLF010000198.1:0-5338 GCA_041905385.1 Allosphingosinicella sp. | reverse complement strand
TTGCGTTCGGCGGCATTACCACGCCGTTGAGCGATCCGCTCCGCAACACCTGGAGCATCGCCTCGGGCGACTTCAATGGTGACGGCAATCTCGATCTCGCCGTGGGCACGCTCGATCCCGCCGGCGCGACCCAGGCCAATGTCACCATCCTGCTCGGCGGCGGCAACGGGCTGTTCGTGGTCGGCCAGGACATCGCCATGCCGGGTTCGGCGGTCGGCCTGTCGGTCGGCGACGTCAACGGCGACGGCCGTCCCGACCTCGTCGTCGCCACGAGCGGCGCGCCAGGCACGATCCAGGTGCTTGCCGGCAATCCGGACGGCACCTTCCAGGCCGCGGTCGCCCTGGCCACGCAGGACAACCCGGATAGCTCGACCATCGCCGATTTCGACGGCGACGGCGACAACGACATCATGGTCGTCAACGTGACGACCGGCAGCATCTCCTACTTCCAGAACACCACCGCCAATCGCGGCGACAGTGACGTCATTCCGTTCATCGTCAGCGCGGTCAACGACGCTCCGACCGTGATCGGCGACGGCACCGAATCGCTGCCGACGATCGTCGAGGAGACGCCGAGCGCGGTCGGCACCCAGCTCTTCACCCTGCTGATCGGCCAATATTCGGATGCAGCCGACGCCCAGTCGCAATTCCCCGGCGGCAGCTCGGCCGGCAGCTTCGGCGGCATAGCGATCGTCGCCAACGGCTCGAGCGCTTCGACCGGCCAGTGGCAATATTTCGACGGCGCGGTCTGGCAGAATATCGGCCCGGCCTCGGCCGGCGCGGCCGTCCTGCTCGGCTCGTCGACCGCGATCCGCTTCAACCCGGCGGTGGACTTCGAGGGTGCGGCGCCGACCCTCACCGCCCACCTGATCGACAACCAGCCGCCGGCAATCGTCAACGGCACCACCGTCGACCTGACCGGCGTCGGCGCGACCGGCGGCATCAGCCGCTATTCGTCCGCCACGGTCGTGATCAGCCAGACCGTCACCGGCGTCAACGACGCGCCGGTGCTGAATGCGGCCGCCAGCCCGGTCCTGGGCGGCGTCAACGAGGATAGCGGCGCCCCGGTCGGCAATGCCGGCTTGGCCGTCTTCAACATCGTCGACCTGGTCGGCGGCGGCGGCAACGACAATGTGACCGATCCGGACACCGGCGCGGTCACCGGCATCGCCATCACCGGCGTCAACGCCAACGGCACGCTCTATTATTCGCTGGACGGCGGCACCAACTGGACGGCGGCGACCGGCTTGTCCGCGACCAACGCGCTCGTCCTGGCGGCCGATGCCGACAATCTCGTCTATTTCGCGCCCAATGCGAACTTCAACGGCAGCGTCACCGACGCCATCACCTTCCGCGCCTGGGACCGGACCGATCTCGCCGCCGACGGCTCTTTGGTCAATCCTGGTGCGGGTGGCGGCAGCTCTGCCTATTCCACGGCTTCCGACACGATCGCGATCACGATCAACGCGATCAACGACGCCCCGGTCGTGCCCGATTCGCCGGCGGTCAATACCAATGAGCAGACCGCAGTCGTGCTCAACGCGTCGTTCACGATCAGCGACGTCGATCTCGACGCGCTCAATGGCGGCGCCGGCGATTATGGCGGCGCGGCCTTCGCGATCAACCGCGCGGTGTCGAATGCGGAGGACGTCTTCGGCTTCAACCTGACCGGAGCATCGTTCACGGTCAGCGGCAACGATCTTCAGGCCGGCGGCCTGACCTTCGCCACCATCTCGCAGGCCGGCGGCATCCTCAACATCAACTTCACCAGCAGCCAGACCGTGGCGACGACGGCGCTCGTCAACGACGTGCTGCGCCATCTCACCTATACCAACACCTCGGACACGCCGCCGGCGTCGGTGAATCTGATCTACGTGCTCGACGATGGCGCGCCCGACGCCGTCCAGGGTCCGCTTGGCGCGCCCTTCAACAATATCGACGGTGGCCAGGTCACGGTGAACATCACCGCAGTGAACGACGCGCCGGTCAACACCGTGCCCGGCGCGCAGGCCGTCAATGAGGACGCCTCCGTCACGCTCAGCACCGGCAACGGCAATGCGATCCAGATCGCCGACGTCGATGACGGCGGCGCCAGCATGCAGGTCAACCTGACCGTGGCCAACGGAACCTTGAGCCTGGTCAACGGCGCGGGCGTGACTGTCGTCGGCGGCGGCACCGGCAGTGTCCAGATCACGGGCACCAAGGCCGCGATCAACACCGCGCTCGGCGCCGGCGTCACCTACGCGCCGACCGCCAATTACAACGGCGCGGACTCGATTCAGGTCGTCACCTCGGATCTCGGCAATACCGGCACGCCGGGCGCGCAGACCGATACCGACTCGATCGCGATCACGGTCAACTCGGTCAACGACGCGCCGCTCGGCGCCAATGCCACGGTCAGCGGCAGTGAGGACGACCCGCTCGTCTTCACCGCCGCGAACTTTGCCCTGACCGATCCGAACGACAATCCGGCCAACGGCCTGCTCGGCATCTTCGTCGATACCCTGCCGGTGCAGGGGGTGCTGAACAACAACGGTGTCGCGGTCGTCGCCGGCCAGTTCATCTCCTTCGCCGATCTCAACGACGGTGGCTTCCAGTTCATCCCCGATCCGAACGAGTTCGGCCCGGCTTATGCCAGCTTCACCTTCCGGGTGCGGGACGATGGCGGCACCGCCAATGGCGGCGCCGACACCGATCCGGTCGCCAACACGATCACGATCGACATCCAGCCGGACAACCGTCCGCCGGTCGCGGTCGACGACAATTACAAGCTCAACGAGGACGATCCGGGCAGCATCCTGCAGGATCCTGGCACCGGCTCGAGCGTGCTCGGCAACGACACCGATCCGGACTTCAACTCGCTGACCGCGATCCTGGTCTCCGGGCCGTCCAATGCGGCGTCCTTCACCTTCAATCCGGACGGCACCTTCACCTATGTGCCGAACGCCAATTTCAACGGCACCGACAGCTTCACCTACAAGGCCAATGACGGCCTGCTCGACAGCAATGTCGCGACAGTCACGATCCTGGTGAATCCGGTCAACGATGCGCCGGTCACGGTCGGCGACGCCTACAATATCGCCGAGGACACCTTGCTGGTCGTCACCGCGCCGGGCGTGCTCGGCAACGACACCGACATCGACGGCGACACGCTCAACGCGGTCCTGGTCTCGGGCCCGTCCAATGCCCTGACCTTCACCTTCAACCCCAATGGCAGCTTCAGCTATCAGGCAATCGCCAATTACAATGGCCCCGACAGCTTCACCTATCGGGCCAATGACGGCACCGCCAACGGCAACATCGTCACCGTCAATCTGAACGTGACCGCGGTCAACGATCCGCCGGTCGCCCAGCCCGACGCCGTCTCGACGAACGAGGCGACGATCATCACCAACGGCAACGTCTTCGCCAATGACAGCGACGTCGACGGCCCGCCGCTGACGGTCGATCAGGTCAATGGCTCGGGCGCCAATGTCGGCACCGAGATCACTTTGGCGTCCGGCGCCAAGCTCAAGCTCAACGCCAACGGCACCTTCACCTACAATCCGAACGGCAAGTTCAATGCGCTGACGATCGCCGCGACCGGCGCCTCCAACCTGTCGGCCCTCGACAGCTTCAGCTATCGCGTGGCGGGCGGCAACACGGTCATGGTGCTGGTCACGATCAATGGCCTGCGCACCGTCGACGATCGTCTGATCGGCACCGCCGGCAACGATGTGATCACCGACGCCGGCTTCAACTTTAACGACAATTTCTTCCTGCAGCAGGGCGGCAACGACACGGCCACCGGCCTCGGCGGCAATGACGGCTTCTACTTCGGCAATGCGCTGACGTCGCTCGACAGCGTCGACGGCGGATCCGGCACCGACAGCGTCGCCCTGCAGGGCAATTATGCGGGCGGCGTGACGCTCGGCAATATCGTCAATGTCGAGAATCTGGTCCCGCTCGCCGGCAACAACACCGCCTTCGGCGACCTGTCCAACAGCTTCTACGATTACAACATCACCACGATCGACGCGAACGTCGCGCCGGGCGGGGTGCTGACCGTGGTCGGCGGCAATCTGCGGGTCGGCGAGGATCTGGTGTTCGACGGCTCGGCCGAGACCGATGGCGCCTTCCGCATCTTCGCCGGACGGGGCAATGACAGCCTCACCGGCGGCGCCGGCAATGACGGCTTCTTCTTCGGCGCCGACGCCAACCTCAACGGCCTCGACGTCGTCAACGGCAATGACGGCATCGACGCACTCGCGCTCCGGGGCAATTATTTCGGCGCCACCGCGGTCCAGCTCCAGAATACGAGCGTGACCGGGGTCGAGGTGATTGTGTTCCTGTCAGGCCACACCAACGAGTTCGGCGGGGCGATCAACCTTGCCGGCTTCGACTATGACCTGCGCACCACCGACGCCAACGTCGCCGCCGGCCAGCGGCTCGAAGTCTCCGCCGGCAACCTGCGCGCCAATGAGAGCCTGACCTTCAACGGCCAGCAGGAAACGGACGGATCCTTCCGTATCATCTCCGGCGCCGGCGACGACGCCCTGACCGGCGGCGATGGTGCCGATATCCTCTACGGCGGGTTGGGGGCCGACGTCCTCCAGGGCAATGGCGGAGCCGACACCTATCTCTATCGCTTCGCCAATGAATCGACCCAGGTCAGCCGCGACCGGATCAACTGGGGGGCGGGCGACAAGATCGACCTCTCCCTGGTCGACGCCGACGCCAACACCGCCGGCAACCAGGCCTTCACCTTCATCGGCGCCGGCGCCTTCACCGGCGCCGCCGGCCAGCTCCGCGTCACCAACGCGGCCGGCAGCGGCCTCGTCGAAGGCGACGTCAACGGCGACGGCATCGCCGACCTGGTCATCTTCGTCGACACCTACGTTCCGGTCGCCGGCGACTTCGTCCTCTAGGCCCCTGATGTGCTCCCTCTCCCGCTAGCGGGAGAGGGCCGGGGTGAGGGAGCGGCATCGCCGCAGATGCGGCATGAAAGCCTTTGTTCCCATTTTGTTCTGGAAATGTAGGATTTCCCGAGCTAAGCGAAGAGTGGGCGACGCCCGGCTCTTTCCCATCGTGAACCACAAGCCCAGCCGCGCGGCCCGCCGCGTCGGACGCTTCCGTTCAGGAAACCCGTCGGAATCCTGGTAAAGGTAACGAAGGTAATGGTTGCCATGGGGCATCATGACCTTCGCCGCATCGACCCTCGGCCGGGCGGCCGGCGATTGCGCCTACAGGATGATCTGCTCCGGCACGAACAGCGCGCCCTGGGGTTCGAGCAGGTGGACGATCAGCTGGAGGTCCGCGATGCCGTCGCCGGTCACGTCGCCGAACAGCTGGAAGCCGT
>JAYRLF010000197.1:0-7835 GCA_041905385.1 Allosphingosinicella sp. | reverse complement strand
GGTGATGATCCCGTCACGCCCGAAGACGGTGCTGTACCAGGGGATGCCGGCATAGGGATAAAGGCCGTAATCGGTCTCGCTGACCAGCATGTCGATGTCGGAGACCGAACGGTCGATCACCGTGTTGAACAGATTGTTCGAGCTGGTGAGGCCGGCCCGGCCGCGGATCCGGCCGTTGCGGGTGCGGCGCAGCGCCCGGAAAGCGGGGATCAGCCGCTGCGGCTCCGCCGCCTTCCTCCCGGCCTGTTCGGACGCGTCATCGGTCATGGCGCAGGCGATCCGCATCACCAGGCTGGCCCGGTCCGTCCGATCGAGATCGAGGTCCCAGCGCGCATAGCGTTCTCCGAGCCGGTCGGGCGCCGGCTCGAACTGGATCGTGGTCGTCCGCGTGACCCGGTCGAGGCCGCGATAGGTGAAGCGGACCGTGCTGCCGTCGACCCGCGCGACCTCGAGCGTTCCGCGCTTCAGCCGGCGCTCGCCGCGCACCTCGAACAGATCGGCGAAGTCGGCGTCGAAGCCGATCTCGATCGGGATCGGCCGGCCGACCGGCCCATAGCGGCGCAGCCGGATCCGCTCGTAGCAGCTGCTGCCGCACAGAAATTTCATGCGGCCGGCATGGATCGAATCGCGCTGGAGCCAGACCCTGCCCTCGTGATCGTGCAGGTCGGCATTGGCGAGATCGACCACCAGCGCGCCATTGTCGTCGAGCAGGACCGAGCTCAGCAGCAGCGGCTCCATGCCGCCGATCCGCAAGGTCAGTCCCGACAGGAAGCGCGTGTCCTGGTGATAGAGGCCGTCCGGCCCGCCCGGGCCGGCCCGGCAGTCGCCCTGCTTGTCGAACACGCCGAACAGATCGTCATGCTTCAACGTGCGCAGGGTCCGGTCGACGAGCGATTTGGTCGCCTCGATATGATAGCTTTCCGGGGCCGGGGCCGGCTCCTGCGCCGACCAATCGGCGGCATGTGCGATCTCGTTCATGCCAAGGCTTCTGCCCTATTCGGCGGGACAATTCCCTATTCGGCGGCCACCAATTCGCGTCTGATCATCGGCTCCGGCGCGCCGACCAGGCGCTCGTAGAGGCGCACATAGTCGCGCGCCATTCGAGTCGCGGTGAAGTGCGCGTCGAATGCCGCCCGCACGCGGGACCGCGGCAATGTCCGCGCCGCGGTGACGGCGGCGACCGCCTCGTCGATCGTCTCGACGAGATAGCCGCTGACGCCGTGCTGGACGACCTCGGGGGTCGAGCCGCAGCGCCAGGAGATGACCGGCGTGCCGGCCGCCATCGCCTCAATCATCACCAGGCCGAACGGCTCCGGCCAGTCGATCGGGAACAGGAAGGCGGCCGCCTGCCCGAGGAAGTGGGCCTTCTCGCGATCGCCGATCTCGCCGACATAGTCGATCAGCGGATCGGCGAGCATCGGCCGGATCACCTCCTCGAAATAGGTGCGGTCGGCATGGTCGACCTTGGCCGCGATCTTGAGCGGAAGCCCCGCCCGACGGGCGATCTCGATCGCCCGGTCCGGGCGCTTCTCCGGCGAGATCCGGCCGACGAAGGCGAGATAGCCGCCCTCGCCCCCGCCGAGGGGAATCGAGCTAGCCGGCATTCCGTGATGGACGGTGCTGAGGAAATTGGCATGGGCGATCGGCCGGCGCTGATCGTCGGAGATCGACACCAGGTTCATCTCCGGGAAGGCGCGATAGGCCGGCCAGAAATCGGGCAGGTCCTGGCGCCCGTGCAGGGTGGTCAGGCATTTGCCGGCGAGGTGGCGGAAGACCGGGAAATGCAGGAAATCGATGTGGAAATGGAGGATGTCGAAGCGATCGGCTTGCCTCAGGACCCGATCGAGCATGGCGACGAGGCTCGCGACATGATCGTTGATCCCGGCCAGCCGCAGGCCGGACGGGACGCAGGGAACCAGCTCGGCCGACGTTTCCGAATCGCCGCTCGCGAACAGGGTCACGTCGTGGCCGTCGGCGACCAGGGCCTCGGCCAGCCAGGAAATGACCCGTTCTGTGCCGCCATAAAGTTTCGGCGGAACGGATTCCGCCAATGGGGCGATCTGGGCGATACGCAAGACAGACTCCTCCGGGCCGAGGCGAGGGACGCAGGCGCGACGACTCGCCCCCGGCAGCCGCAAAACGACGGGCGAATGGGTGCGTTCCGCCGATAAGGGGCCGTCCGCTCCCGATTTGCGATCAAGCGCCAAGGTAGGCGCAATCCATGGCCCGCTTTGGAAAGGCGCCGGACCGAGTCATAGTGTGCCGGCCGGTTCCGAGTCGCAGCGTCTCGGGTCGCGGCCGGTAAGGGGGGAGTAGAAGGCCATGGCCTGGCGCGCCTGGTTGCCTGACGATGCACCGCGCCCCTCGCAGGCGCTGCTGATCGGCGCGGGCCTGGCCGGGCTGGCGACGGCGGCGCGTGCCGCGATCAACCTGCCGATCGGCCACGAGCTGCCCTTCATCACCTATTTCCCGGCCCTGATCTTCGCCGCCGCGCTCGGCGGCATGATCGGCGGCGTCACCTGCCTGCTGTTCGCCACGATCGGCGCCTATCTTTTGTTCCTGCCCGGCGGCGCGCCGCCAGGATGGGCGATCGGCAGCTTCTGGATCTCCGGCGGCCTGATCATCCTGGTCGGCGACGGCCTCGCCGATGCGGTGCGGGCGCTGCGGCGCAGCCGAAAACAGCTCAACGAAGCCCAGGATCGACTGCAGACGATGGTCGGCGAGCTCGCCCACCGCAACCGCAACGCCTTGTCGGTGATCATGTCGATCGTCAGCCAGAGCGCCCGTGCCGCCGGCTCCTCCGAGGAAGCGGCGCAGATCATCAACGAACGGCTCGGCGCGCTCGCCAAGGCGCAGGAGCTGCTGCTGGCGGGGGGCAGCGACGTCGCCTCACTGAGGGCGTTGCTCGAGGCGACGGTGACGCCGTTCGGACTGGAGCGCTTCACGATCGCGCCATCGGAGGATGCGGAGGTCACTGCCGAAGTCGCGGCGCCGCTCGGCCTGCTGTTCCACGAAATGGCGACCAATGCGGCCAAGCATGGCGCGCTGTCCGAGACGGAAGGGCGGGTCCTGATCGACTGGACGATCGAGGGCGGAGCCGCGCATCTGCGCTGGCGCGAGGTCGGCGGGCCCGAAGTGTCCGAACCGAGCCGGCGCGGCTTCGGCACGCGGCTGCTGGTCGCGGCGTTGACACCGCATGACGGCAAAGTGGAGCGGCGCTTCGAACCGCAAGGCGTGGTCTGCGAACTTCAGCTTCCCGTCAGGGCGGCGCCGGCCTGAATATAATCGCCCGATTCGCACGTTGGTCCCGTCGATGACCGCCCCGCAGCTGAGCCTTTTCGAGGATGACGGACGGCCGCAAGGTCTGTCCTATGCGGCGGATTTCCTGACCGACGCTGCCCAGGCGGCATTGGTCGAGCGGATCGTCTCCTTGCCCTTCCGCCCGTTCGAGTTTCAGGGCTTTCTCGGCAAAAGGGAGACGGTGTCCTTCGGCTGGTCCTATCGGTTCGACGGGACGGGGCTGGTCGCCACCGAGCCGATCCCGGATTGGCTGCTGCCGGTTCGCGGCGAAGCCGCCGCCTTTGCCGGGCTCGCGCCCGAGGCGCTCGAGCAGGTCCTGCTGATTCGCTACTGTGAAGGCGCCGGTCTGGGCTGGCATCGCGACCGGCCGGTGTTCGACGACGTGATCGGGATTTCCCTGCTGTCCGCGGCGCCGCTGCGCTTTCGCCGCAGGGTCGGAACGCGCTGGCAGCGCTTCACCATGACCCCGGAGCCCGGCTCGATCTACCTGCTGCGCGGGCCGGCGCGGACTGAATGGGAGCACAGCATCACCCCGGTGGCGGCCTTGCGCTATTCGATCACTTTCCGCAGCCTTGATGCCTCGCGAGTCCGAAAACGGACAACGAATTGACCGGCCGCGGACAGAAAGCGGTCCCCGTGCCGACCTGCTACAGGTGTCGCAGCCTTGGTTGGCCGCGACTTTCGCGCTTCTGGCCTGCCCCTTGCTTGGCGATCGGCAAGCTATGGCGAAAGGGAGGACCAGGACCATGAAGATTGCAATATTTGCCGGCAGCTGCGCGCTCGCGCTCGCCGCCATGCTGGCCGCGCCGGCAGCCGGCGAGAGCGGCCAGACCACGCGCGACGGCGACGAGATGAATGCGCGCGAGCAGATCGACCGGAACTTCAGCCTGGCCGCGGGCGCCGAGGTCAGCGTCAACGGCATCGCCGGATCGGTCGAGGTCGAAACGCGCGACGGCGGCGAGGCCGAAGTCCATATCGTCCGGATGGGCCGGACCCAGCGCGACCTCGATTGCTATCGCACGACCGTCGAGCAGACCGGCGCCGGCCTTCGCATCGCCCATGAGCAGGATCGCTCGCGCGAATGCCGCAGCATCAACTCGCGCCAGGAGGTCCGGCTGGTGCTGCCGCGCTCGGTCAATCTGCAAATGTCGTCGATCGCCGGCCGCGTCGAGGTCGGCGAGCTCGAGGGGCGGGTGCGGCTCGACAGTGTTGCCGGCAACGTCCACATCGCCTCCGCCCGCTCGGGCAATCTCAGCTCGCTCGCCGGCGGCCTGCGGCTCGACGTCGGGCGGCTCGACCCCGGCGGCTTCCACATCAGCAGCGTGGTCGGCCCGGTCGAGCTCGGCTTCCGCGACGGCTCCGATGCCGACGTCACGGTCGACAGCGTGATGGGCAGCGTGCGCAGCGAGTCGGATCGGGTGCGCCTCTATGGCGAGGATCAGACTTATCGCGCGCGGGTCGGCGCCGGCGGGCCGGCGGTGGCGATCTCGTCGGTGGTCGGCCGGGTCCGGTTGCGGACCTATTGAATCAAGACGGCCGGCGCGTTTCCGCGCCGGCCACTTCGATCCGGCCTCTGGGAGGCCTCAGCTGTAGAAGATGTGCAGGCCTATCTGGGTGTTGCGGTCGAGCCGGCGGCCCCAGCTCGGCGACACATAATTGGCATGATACCAGAGGACGTTGTCGGGCAGCATCCGCATCGCCCGGCTCTGCGCGATCCGCGCCACGGCGACGGCCCGGCGCCAGGCTTCGCAATTGCGGTCGGCGCGCGGGATGACGCCGCGACGGACGAAGGAGAATTGCGCCGGCTGCGTAACGACCGCGCAGATCGTGGTCGGATAGCGGCCCGAGCCCGCGCGGTTGAGCACCACCTCGGCGACCGCGAGCTGGCCTTCGAGCGGCTCGCCGCGCGCTTCGAAATAGACCGCGTTGGCCAGGCAATCCTGCTCGGGATCGGCGGTCTCGATCGCGGCCTGGGCGGCGACCATCGCGGCGAGGCCGGCGCCCAGCATCGGGCCGACGCCGGCCGCCGGCTGGATCGGCGAACCGAATCCGATCGCGTTAAGCCCGATCTCGCTGATCTCGCCGCCGGCGACGGCGTGTTGAAAGGCGGCGACTGCCGGCGTCGTGATGGAGGCCGCGTGGGAAACGGAGGCGGCTTGGGCCGGGCTCCAGGCGGTGGTGAAGGCGACGAGGAAGGCAGCCGCGGCAAAGCCCGCAGCGCGAAACGCTTGCAGCATCAATATCTTATTCCAGTGCGGCAGGTGGAAACCCGCGGACGCTTTGCGCCCCGGCTGAGTTTCCGAGCCTTCCGACTTGCCCCGGCCGCCCGCTAGAAGCGCTGTGGCGGCACCCGCTGATTAACTCGTGGCGCTGAACTGGCGGGCCGCGGATTGTTAATCAACCTTTATGCTGCGGTGCAGCGACGAATCGAGCCATGGCCGGGGCGAGCCGGGGAACAAACGCCCTAGGAGCTCGGAACCGAAGCGTTGGAAGCCGATTCGCTCAGCTGATGAGGCTCGCCGGAGATCAGGGCGACCATCGCGCTCTGCACCCAGCCGGCCGCGCAGGGACCCTGATAGGGGCGGCGTTGCGCGGTCGGCCGATCGACGCCGCAGCGTGGCTCGGCCCGACCGCCGGCCTCATAGTCGATGCCGAACCAGCGCGGGTCGTGGGTGCGCGAGCAGATGAAGAATTCGGCGCCCTGGCCGAGCCGGTCGATCGCCTCGCCGCGGTCGAAGGGCGCCGCCCGTACCGGCACCGGCACCGCCCGATCGCGGGTCGCGCCGCGCGCCGCGCAGGCATCGAAGCTCGGTCCGAGCTCGCCGATCCGGACCGGCTGGACGGTATTGCCGAGCACCGAGGGATCATCATCGGCGCGGGCGATCGGCGGTGTGGTCGATCCGCCGCCCGCCTGGTCGCGCGGCACCCGTTCGCCGCACCCGGCGAGCAGCATGGCCGCGATCGTCAGCATGCGTTGAGCCTTCATGCCGCTTGATCTAGGCGGGATCGCAAGCGAACGCGAGTAGGAGCTGTCCGACATGGCCAAATGGCTGATGAAGTCCGAACCCCACGTCTACAGCTGGGACGATCTGGTCCGCGACGGCGCGACCGACTGGGACGGCGTCCGCAACAATGCCGCGCGACTGCATCTGCGCGCGATGCAGGAAGGCGACGAGGCCTTTTTCTATCATAGCGGCGAGGTGCGGGCCGTGGTCGGCATCATGCGGATCGCCGGTCCGGGCAAGCCCGATGGCGAGGACGGCGCCTGGGTCAAGGTACCGGTCGAACCGATCCGCGCGCTGGGGGCGGTGACGCTGAAGGACATCAAGGCGGAGCCGAGCCTGGCGAAGATGGAGCTGATCCGGCAGTCGCGGCTATCGGTGAGCCCGGTGCGCGATGAGGAATGGGCGAAGGTGTTGGAGATGAGCGGCGCCTAATCGAACCGCTTCATGATGTCCTCGGGCGAGGTCCAGCCCGGCATGCGCGGGTCAGAGCCGAAGCGGTTGGCGCCGGCAGTGCCCGGCGCGATCATCATGAAGAAGTGGAGGACGCCGCCGACGATCGGGATCAGGGTCCACAGGATGTAGACGCCCTTCTTATCCTGGTCGTGCAGCCGCCGGACTCCGGCCGCGATCGCGGCGATGAAGAGGAATAGGCCGACAAAGGCCAACAGGATCCCAACCAGTAGTTCGAGAACGCCGCCCTCGAACGGCTTCACCCGATCGAACAGCCAGTAGAGCGGCAGGCCGATCGCGAAGACCTGCAGCACGAACAGCCAATATTCGCGGCGGGTGGCGCGGCCATTGAATGTGAAGGCGGCGCGCCAGGGCCGGGTCAGCAACGTCAGCAAATGCTAATCCTCGACGCGGAAACGATCAGGCTACGCACGGACCGCCACGGAGTCATATGTAATCGCTGCGCGTCCTCCCCTCCCTGTTAGGGAGGGGGAATATTGGCGCTACGCCGCCTCGAGCTTGCGCGACTGGCGCTTGCGCTCGTGCGGGTCGAGATAGCGCTTGCGAATCCGGATCACCTTCGGCGTGACCTCGACCAGCTCGTCGTCCTGGATGTAGGCGATCGCCTGCTCCAGCGTCATCCGCTTGGGCGGGGTCAGGCGAATGCCCTCGTCCTTGCCCGAGGCGCGGAAGTTGGTCAGCTGCTTCGACTTGAGCGGGTTGACCTCGAGATCCTGAGGTTTGGCATTTTCGCCGATCACCATGCCCTCGTAGAGCTTCTCGCCCGGCGAGATGAACAGGATTCCACGCTCCTCGAGCGCGTTCAGCGCATAGGCGACCGCCTCGCCCTGCTCCATCGAGATCAGAACGCCGTTCTGGCGGCCCTGGATCGGGCCCTTGTACGGTCCGTATTTCTCGAACAGCCGGTTCATGATGCCGGTGCCGCGCGTGTCGGACAGGAACTCGCCATGATAGCCGATCAGGCCGCGCGACGGCGCCGAGAAGGTGAGCCTAGTCTTGCCGCCGCCCGACGGGCGCATGTCGGTCATCTCCGCCTTGCGGAGCGCCATCTTCTCGACG
>JAYRLF010000196.1:0-7859 GCA_041905385.1 Allosphingosinicella sp. | reverse complement strand
CGCTCACCGACGAGAGCTTCTGGGCCGAGAAGGGGAGGGGCGCCTGGCTCCAGGACCGGCGGCTGCGCGTCTCCGCCCGCCGCAACCTCGACGATGCGCTGATCGCGACCGGCGTTCCCTATAAGGGCCATGGCCATCTCGATCGCTTCACCAGGATCCTCGAGGCGATCGCGCCCGAGGTCGCCGGCATCCGCCGCTTCGGCTCCGCCGCGCTCGATCTGGCCTGGGTCGCCGCCGGCCGCTATGACGGCTTCTGGGAGGAGGACCTGCAATTTTGGGACATTGCGGCGGGGCTGATCCTGGTGCGGGAGGCGGGCGGTTTCGTGACCGATTTCCGCGGCTCGGACGCGGGCGTCGCCAAGGGACAGATCCTCGCCGCCAACAACCAGATCCACTCCCGCCTGCACAAGCTCGTCGCCGGCGCCTTGCGCTGATCCTGGCTGCGGCGGCAGTCATTGCGCCGCCTGCGCTCGCCCAGCAGACATGGTCGATTCCCGAGGGCGACCTTCGCACACCGATCGGTCTCGACGCGCTCACCGCGCGCTTTCCGAACAGCGCGTCCCTCCAGCGCCGCCAGCTGAGCGCCGCCCATGCGGTCCACGACGGCCCGCGGGTCCGCGCCGGCCTGACCCGGCTCGCCGAGCTCGGCTATGCGCCCACCGAGGAGACGATCGCGACCCTCGCCGCCGATGTCACCGAACAGGAGATGGCGCGCCTGCGACTTCGCTTCGACGCCAACCGGACCGTCGTCCAGGCGAGCCGCCTGTTCGCCACCGTGCCCGAAGGGGGGCGCCTGATCGAAGGCCTCGCCTGGGATCCGCGCCGCAACCGGCTGTTCGCCAGCTCGGTCGTCGGCCGGGAGTTGCTCTATGGCGACGGGCGCAGCTGGCGGGCGGTGCCGCGGCTCCAGGTCGGCAGCCTGTTCGGTCTCGCGCTCGACGATCACCGCCGCCTGCTCTGGATGTCGTCGGGCGTGCTCGATCAGACGCCGTCGCCGCAAACCGCCTTTCGCGGCCTGGTCGCGATCGATCTCGACACGCTGCGAGTCGTCCACCGCCTGCCGATCGAAGGGGAGGGGTCGCCCGCCGACATCGTCGTCGGCCATGACGGCACCGTTTATGCGAGCGATCCGGTGCGCGGCACTATCTACCGGGTCGGCGTCGGCGACGCCGCCGTCACGGTCGCGGTCCCGCCCGGCGCGCTGCAGAATCCGCAAGGGCTGGTGCCGTCGCTCGACCGCCGCCGGCTCTACGTCTCCGATTACGGCTATGGGCTGGCCGTCGTCGACCTCAACGACGGCAGCGTCAGCCGGCTCGAATCCGACGTCCCGACCATGCTCGACGGCATCGACGGTCTCGTCCCGTGGCGGGGCGGCCTGATCGCCGTTCAGAACGGCACCAATCCGCGCCGCATCCTCCACCTCAGCCTCAGCGAAGACGGCCGGCGGATCACCGACATGCGGATCCTCGAGAGCAGCCACCCTGAATGGGGCGAGCCGACCCTGGGCTTCGTCCGCGGCGACGAATTCATCTATGTCGCCGACGCCCAATGGGAGCGCTACGGATCCGGCGGCGCGCTGGTCGGGGAGGGGCCGACGCGACCGACCGCGATCAGGGAACTCAGACTCCCGAATTCCCGTTAGATTCTGCTTTTCAGGCGGTTGCGATGCCAGAGCCTCTGGCCTAAAGCCGCCCCAATTCCGCTCTGGGGAGAGTCATTCGTCATGGCGTCCGTGGCCGCCGACTATCTGCCTATCCTGCTGTTCCTGGCCGTCGCCTTCGGTCTGTCGCTCGCCTTCGTCGTGCTGCCGATGATCGTCGCGAAGCTGACCGGCGCGTCGCGGCCCTATCCGGACAAGCTCACCGAATATGAGTGCGGCTTCCCCGCCTTCGAGGACAGCCGCGCCCAGTTCGACGTGCGCTTCTACCTGATCGCGATCCTGTTCATCATCTTCGACATCGAGGCCGCTTACCTCTTTCCCTGGGCGGTCAGCGTGCTCGATCTCGGCTGGGCCGCCTGGGGCGCGATGATGATCTTCCTGGTCGAGCTCGCCTTGGGCTTCGCCTATGCCTGGAAGAAGGGGGCGCTCGAATGGGAGTGATCCTCGATCCGCGCCACGAGAATCAGCGTCCCGCCGATCTCCAGCAGCCCGATCCCTATATCTTCAACCAGATCTCGACCGAGGTGCAGGACAAGGGCTTCCTCGTCACCACCACCGAGGATCTGTTCCAGTGGGCGCGCACCGGCTCGCTCTGGTGGATGACCTTCGGCCTCGCCTGCTGCGCGGTCGAGATGATCCATGTGAACATGCCGCGCTACGATCTCGAGCGCTTCGGCGCCGCTCCCCGCGCGAGTCCGCGCCAGTCCGACGTGATGATCGTCGCCGGCACGCTCTGCAACAAGATGGCGCCGGCGCTGCGGCGGGTCTACGACCAGATGTCGGAGCCGCGCTACGTCATCTCGATGGGCAGCTGCGCCAATGGCGGCGGCTATTACCATTATTCCTATTCGGTGGTGCGCGGCTGCGATCGGATCGTGCCGGTCGACATCTACGTACCGGGCTGCCCGCCGACCGCCGAGGCTCTGCTCTACGGCATCATGCAGCTGCAGCGGAGAATCCGCCGCGAAGGCACGATCGAGCGCTAGCGCATGCCCAGCTCCGCACCCTTCATTCCGGCCCGCGAAGGGCTGATCGACGCGGTCAAGGCGGCGATCGGCGACGCTTTCCTCACCGCCAAGGACGAGGTCGGCGAGGTCTCGATCGACGTCGCTCGCGAGTCCGTCGCCGAGGTTCTCACCATCCTGCGCGACCAGTTCGAATATCAGCAGCTGATGGAGATTGCCGGGGTCGATTATCCGGAGCGCCCGGAGCGGTTCGAAATCGTCTATCACCTGCTCTCGGTGACGAAGAACCATCGCCTCCGGATCCGCGTCTCGACCGACGAGATGACCCCGGTGCCGACCGTGACCAATGTCTATCCGGTCGCAGGCTGGCTCGAGCGGGAAGTGTTCGACATGTACGGCGTCCTGTTCGAGGGCAATCCGGACCTCAGGCGCATCCTTACCGACTATGGCTTCCGCGGCCACCCGCAGCGCAAGGATTTCCCGCTCACCGGCTATGTCGAATTGCGCTACTCCGAGGAGCAGAAGCGCGTCGTCTACGAGCCGGTCCGCCTCAGCCAGGATTTCCGCAATTTCGACTTCCTGAGCCCGTGGGAAGGCGCCGAATATATCCTGCCCGGGGATGAAAAGGCGCCCCAACAGGCCGGCGCGCCGTCGCCGCTCAAGGCTGACGAGGTGAAGAAATGAGCGCGGCGCCGCAAATGCGCGCCTCCTCGCCGGTCCTGCTCGTCAGGGACGTGGTCGCCGCCGCTTCTTATTATGCCGACGCGCTCGGCTTCTGCTCGCCACGCATGTGGGGCGATCCGCCGACCTTCGCCATTCCCCAGCGCGACGGCCTCTCGGTCATGCTGAACCAGGTCGGCGACGAAGACGCTTTCCGGCCGAATGCGGATTATGACGGCCGCTTCGACGCCTATTTCTGGGTCCGCGACGCGGACGCGCTGCACGAGGAATTCAAGGCGAACGGCGCCCGGATCGTCTGCGCGCCCGAGGATCAGGTCTACCAGATGCGCGAATTCCAGGTGCTCGATCTCGACGGCCACCTGCTTTGCTTCGGCCACGATACGAGCGGGAGCGCGGTGCAATGAGCGACAGCCACGCCGTTCCGCACCAGGTCGAGTCGGAAGAAGAGGTCGCCCGCACCGGCGGCACCCACAGCGACATCGCCAATTACACGATCAATTTCGGTCCGCAGCATCCGGCCGCGCACGGCGTGCTCCGGCTGGTGCTCGAGCTCGATGGCGAGATCATCGAGCGGGTCGATCCGCATGTCGGCCTGCTCCACCGCGGCACCGAGAAGCTCTGCGAGCACAAGACCTATCTCCAGGCGCTGCCTTATTTCGACCGGCTCGATTACGTCTCGCCGATGAGCATGGAGCACAGCTTCGTGCTCGCCATCGAGAAACTGCTCGATCTCGAGATTCCGCTGCGCGCCCAATATCTTCGTGTCCTGTTCGCCGAGCTGACGCGGATCTCGAACCACTTCCTCAACCTAGGCAGCCACGTCATGGACGTCGGCGCGATGACGCCGAACTTGTGGCTGTTCGAGCTGCGCGAAGATCTGATGAACTTCTACGAGCGGGCATCGGGCGCGCGCATGCACGCCAATTGGTTCCGGCCCGGCGGCGTCCGCCAGGACGTGCCGCTGAAGCTGCTCGCCGACATTGCCGACTGGGTCGACAACCGGCTGCCGGGCCTGTTCGAGGATTCGATCAGCCTCGTCGCCGACAACCGCATCTTCAAGCAGCGCAACGTCGACATCGCCACGGTCTCGAAGGAGGATGCGCTCGCCTGGGGCTTCTCCGGGCCGATGATCCGCGCCGCCGGCATCCCCTGGGACATCCGCAAGTCGCAGCCCTATGAGGTCTATGACCGGATGCAGTTCGACATTCCGGTCGGCACCAAGGGTGATTGCTACGACCGCTTCATGGTCCGGGTCGAGGAGGTCCGCCAGTCCGCGCGGATCATGAAGCAGTGTCTGAATGAGATGCCGGAGGGGCCGGTCGCGACGCTCGATCGCAAGGTCTTCCCGCCGAAGCGGGCCGAGATGAAGCAATCGATGGAAGCGTTGATCCATCACTTCAAATTGTTCACCGAGGGCTTCCACGTGCCCGCCGGTGAGGTCTATGTCGCGACCGAGAGCCCGAAGGGCGAGTTCGGCGTCTATCTCGTCGCCGACGGCACCAACAAGCCCTATCGGGTCAAGATCCGGCCGACCGGCTTCTCGCATCTCCAGGCGATGGACTTCATGTCCAGGGGCCACATGCTCGCCGACGTCACCGCCATCCTCGGCGCGCTCGACATCGTGTTCGGAGAGGTCGACCGGTGACCCGCGACCTTTTCTCCCGCTTCTGGCTCGCCGGCATCGCCGGCTTCGCGGTCCTGCTGCTGCTCGACCTCACCGGCGCCTACAATCCGCCGAGCCTGCTGCTGGTCGTTCTCGCCGGCATCCTCCTCTTCCTCTCGAGCTTCGTCGCCCGCCCGTGGGATTCGAAGCGCGAGGCGCGTCGGAAGGCTGGGCGATGATCGATGTCATTTTGCTCGTCGGGACGCCTGTCCTGGTGCCGGCCTTGATCCTCCCGTTCGTATCGGCCGAGGGACGGCGCTTTTTCCTCCTCTTTGGCTTGCTGGTGGGTTTGGTCTCTACACTGATCGTCGGCAGCGGCGGCGGGCACAATCCGTTCGCTCTGATTCCCGTCTTGGGCTTCGGTGTCGCAGTTGGCGCGCTCATCGCTGAGTTGGCCGTCTTCCTTTGGCGCCGGCGGAAGGCGGCCACGAAGGTGACCCAATGACCACGCCGACCCCGATCGACATCGCCGGGAAGCTCGCCAGCTTCTCCGACCATTGGAACCCGCGCATCATCGGCCGCTATAACGGCAATGAGGTGCGGGTCGCCAAGGTCGACGGCGAATTCACCTGGCACAGCCATGCCGAGACCGACGAGCTCTTCCTCGTCATCTCGGGCGATTTCGCGATCGAGTTCAGGGACGGCCTGAGGAAGGTCGCTCCGGGCGAGATGATCGTGGTGCCGAAGGGCGTCGAGCATCGTCCGGTCGCCACCGGCGAATGCCAGATCCTGATGCTCGACCGCGAGGGCGAGCCCAATACCGGCGCGAGCCCCTCGGCCTATACGCGCGAACGGCTGGAGACGATCTGATGGCCGCACCCCGCCGCATGGCCGACACCCCCGAGATAAGGGAGCGCTGGGGCGCTTTCGCCTGGACCGCGGACAATGCGGCCCAGGCCAAGGTCGTGATCGGCCGCTATCCGCCCGGCCGCCAGGCGAGCGCGATCATTCCCTTGCTCGACCTTGCCCAGCGCCAGGTCGGCGCCGAGACCGACACCCAGGGCTGGCTGCCGATCCCGGTGATCGAATATGTCGCGGCCCAGCTCGATATGCCGAAGATCCGCGCCTATGAGGTCGCGACCTTCTACACGATGTTCAACCTCGCCCCGGTCGGCCGCTTCCACGTCCAGGTCTGCGGCACCACGCCCTGCATGCTGCGCGGTTCGAACGACCTGCTCGCGGCCTGCTACGAAAAGGGGCTGAAGAAGGGGCACACGACCGAAGACGGCCTGTTCACCCTCAACGAGGTCGAATGCCTCGGCGTCTGCGCCAATGCGCCGATGGTCCAGATCAACGACGACAATTATGAGGACCTCAGCTTCGACAGCATGACCGCGATCCTCGAGGCGCTGGCGCGCGGCGAGACGCCGAAGCCCGGGCCGCAGATCGATCGCCAGACCAGCTGCCCCGAAGGGGGTCCGACCACGCTGCAGGCGATGGTGAAGGAAAATCACGACTATCGCGGAGAATGGTCGTGAAGCTGCTGCTCGCCGCCGCGGCGGTCGCGCTGACCGCGTGCCAATCGAACCCCGCGGCCAACAACCAGGCCGAGGCGGCGCCCGAGGCCAACCAGGCGGCCGCGCCGGAAAGCGATGTCGCCGCCGCCCAGCGGCTGGTGCGCAGCCGCGCTGGCGGCAATGGAGAGGTCAGCTTCGGCCAGCCGCAGAGCGGCAGCCGCGAGGGCGTCAGCGTCGTCTGCGGCACCTACAGCCAAAGCGGGCGCGAGCATCGCTACATCGTCGTCAACCGCGACGACGTGTTCCTCGAGCCGGAAATGGCGCCGGGCCAGATGCCGCAGGCGGTCGCGGAATTTTGTGGAGATGGCGAGCGTGGCTGATTTTCTCGCCGACAAGGATCGGATCTTCACCAACGTCTACGGCTTCCAGGACTGGCGGCTGAAGGCGGCGCAGAAGCGCGGCGACTGGTCGGACACCAAGGCTTTGATGGCCAGGGGCCAGGACGCGATCATCGAGGAGGTGAAGGCGTCGGGCCTGCGCGGCCGCGGCGGCGCCGGCTTCCCGACCGGCATGAAGTGGAGCTTCATGCCCAAGGAGCCGACTCCGGGCCGGCCCAATTTCCTCGTCATCAACGCCGACGAATCCGAGCCCGGCAGCTGCAAGGACCGCGAGATCATCCGCCACGACCCGCACAAGCTGGTCGAAGGCGCGCTCATCGCCGGCTATGCGATGCGTGCCCGCGCCGGCTACATCTACATCCGCGGCGAGTTCATCCGCGAGGCGCAGGTGCTCCAGGCGGCGGTCGACGAGGCCTATGCCGCCGGCCTGCTCGGCAAGAATGCCGCCAAGTCCGGCTATGATTTCGACCTGTTCGTCCATCGCGGCGCCGGCGCCTATATTTGCGGCGAAGAGACGGCGATGCTCGAGAGTCTCGAGGGCAAGCGCGGCGAGCCGCGCCTGAAGCCGCCTTTCCCCGCCGGCGCCGGCCTCTATGGGTGCCCGACCACGGTCAACAATGTCGAATCGATCGCGGTCGTCCCGACCATCCTGCGCCGCGGCGCCGCCTGGTTCGCCGGCTTCGGCCGCGAGAAGAACGAGGGCACCAAGCTCTTCCAGATCTCCGGCCATGTGAACAAGCCGTGTGTCGTCGAGGAAGCGATGTCGATTCCGTTCCGCGACCTGATCGACCGGCACGCCGGCGGCATTCGCGGCGGCTGGGACAATCTGCTCGCGGTGATCCCCGGCGGCTCGTCCGTGCCGCTGGTGCCGGCGGCGCAGATCATGGATGCGCCGATGGATTTCGACGGCTTGAAGGAGCTCGGCTCCGGCCTCGGCACCGCCGCCGTGATCGTCATGGACAAGTCGACCGACATCGTGAAGGCGATCAGCCGCATCTCCTATTTCTACAAGCATGAGAGCTGCGGCCAGTGCAC
>JAYRLF010000195.1:0-7866 GCA_041905385.1 Allosphingosinicella sp. | reverse complement strand
CGCCGGGTCGATGCCGCGGCGCGCGCCGGCGACGTCGGCGCCTTCCGCGCCGCCTTTCCGGCGTTGCGCCAGGCCTGCGCCGATTGTCATGACCGTTATCGCGGGCCGGAGCTGCCGCGAGGCTGATCATGGAAGCTGCGCCGGCGCGGGCCCGCGTCTGGGATCTGCCGATCCGAATTTTCCACTGGTCGATCGTGCTGCTGATCCCGTTCCAATGGTGGACGGCCGAGAACGATCGGATGGAGCTCCACCTGGTCGGCGGGCAGATCATGCTCGGCCTGATCCTGTTTCGGCTGCTCTGGGGACTGGTCGGCAGCGAGACCGCGCGCTTCAGTCATTTCCTGAAAGGGCCGGGCGCGATCCTGGCCTATCTCAAGGGAAAGAATGGGCGCCGGATCGGCCACAATCCGCTCGGCGGCTGGAGCGCGGCCGCGATGCTGCTGCTGCTCGCCGTCCAGCTCGGACTCGGCCTGTTCGCGCTCGACGAGGAGGCGATTTACGGCGGACCCTTATCGGGATTGATCACTTACGACCTCGCCGTCGAGATCGCCGAGCTTCACGACGACCTGTTCAAAATCCTGCTCGGCTTCATTGGCTTGCACCTCGCCGCGATCACCTTTTATCTGGTCGTTCGCAGGGACAATCTGGTCCGGCCGATGGTGACCGGCGAATCCGATGCGGATCCGGGCGAAGTCGGGATCACGCCGACCCCGGCCTGGCGCTTCGTGCTGTGCGTCTCGATCGCTGCCGCAGCGACCTGGCTGATCTTCGCGATCGGCTAAGGGATTGTAATGTCCCGTTCATCTTGACAATGTTCTAGTGACTTAAACGCGCAACACACGGGGCTGAATGCGCTGCGATTTCACAGTGATGGACCGCCACCTGGAGGCGCCGAGGGCGCCCGCTCCGGCCGGCAAGCTGGTCCTGTCGCAGCTCAAGCCGGGCAGCTCGATGATCGGCGCGCCCGCCCCGTCGCTCAAGATCGTCGTGGACGGGGAGGAGCGCTACACGATCGACGGGCGAACCGTCACCGTCCGCCCGGGGCAGTTCCTCTATCTCGACGCCGGCGCGAGCTGCATCGGCACCAATCGCACGACCACGACCGGCATGTGCCTGATCCTGCCGCCGGACTTCAAACGGCCGCTGCAGGAAAGCGCCGCCGGCCACGATCCGGTGCTCGGCCGGGCGCTGGTCCTGTCGACTGGCGCCAGCGCGATGGGGCGGCGGCTGAAGGATTATGCCGAGCGGATTGCACGCGACCCGGGGCTTGGCGGGCGGCTGGCCGACGCGCTGACCGCGGAGGTCGAGCGCGCGATCGCCGAGCCGCTGGCCGAGAGCCGGGCGGCGATCGATGCGCTGAAGGCGGCGAAGGCGGACACGCGGCGCGAGCTCCACCGCAAGCTCGAGCGCGCACGCGGCTTCCTGCACGACAATGACAGCCGCCCGGTCTCGCTGGCCGAGATGTCGGACGTGGCGGGCCTGTCGCAATTCCATCTCGCCCGCTTCTTCAAGCTCGCTTTCGGCGCGGCGCCGATCGCCTATCATCGCGGCCTGCGGCTTTCCCGTGCCGCCGAGTTCCTCGCGTCGGGCGCGGGCTCGCTCGCCGAGGCGGCCGAGCAGACCGGCTATTCGGACGGCGTCGCGCTCAGCCACGCGTTCCGCAAGCATTTCGGCCAGCCGCCGCAGCAATGGGCGATGCGGCTGAGGAATTGAAATGGCATTTAGCCCCTCTCCTTTAGGGGAGGGGTTGGGGTGGGGTGCAGCGTATCCATCCTGGCAGCCCCCATCGCTACACAAGCGCCGTACCCCACCCCCAAACCCCTCCCCTGAAGGGGAGGGGCTTACGTGGGAGCAATTGACTCAGCTGCCGCGCTCTCCGACCAATCCGCCATGCTGACCCGCATGCAATTCTCCGGCACCTGGCGCGACTATCAGACGCGGGTGCTTGCCGAGCTCGACTCGCATCTGTCCGACGAGCGGCTCCACGTCGTCGCCGCGCCGGGCTCGGGCAAGACGGTGCTCGGGCTCGAGATCATGCGCCGGCTCGGCCGGCCGTCGCTGGTGCTCGCGCCCAATACGACGATCCGCGACCAATGGCCGTCGCGGCTGGTGCCGCTGTTCCTGACCGATCATCCCGAGGGCGAGGAGATTTCCTGCCTGCTCGAGGAGCCGGGGCTGATGACCGCGGCGACCTATCAGGCGCTGCACGCGCATTGGGCGGACGGCACCGGCCAGGGAAAGCGCTTCGACCGGCTCGCGGCCGCGTTGCGGAAGATCGGGCCCGTCACCCTGATCCTCGACGAGGCCCACCATCTGCGCAAGGAATGGTGGAACGCGCTCCAGGCGCTCGCCGACACCTTGCCGGACGCGCAGATCGTCGCGCTGACGGCGACGCCGCCTTATGACGCGCCTTATCCGGAATGGGTCCGCTACGAGGCGATGTGCGGGCCGATCGACCTCGAGATCAGCGTCCCCGAGCTGGTCCGCAACGGCGACCTCTGCCCGCACCAGGACCATGTTCTGTTCTCGCGGCCCGATGCCGACGCGCTCGCCTTGCTCGACCAGCGCCGCGCCGCGATCGCCTCGATCCAGGCCGGGCTTTGCGCGGACCATGCGCTGATCGATTTCCTGCTCGGCCATGGCTGGCTGACCGACCCGATCCCGCTCGCCGAGGAGATTCTCGAAGCGCCCGAAATGCTGTCGGCGATCCTGGTCTTCCTGGCATCGGCCGGCCGCGAGCTGCCGGCGCCGCCGCTCGAGCTGCTCGGCGTCGGCCGGCGCGAGGTGCCGCCGCCGTCGCCCTTCTGGCTGGAGACCTTGCTCAACGGCTTTCTCTACAAATGGCCCGGCATCTTCCCGATCGGCGACGAACGGCACAAGGCGCTGCGGACCGAGCTGCAGGCGCAGGGCCTGATCGAGGGCGGCCGGGTGCGGCTGCGCGAGAGCCGGCGCCTGTTCAGCCTGATGGCGCGCAGCATCGGCAAGATGGAGTCGATCGTCACGATCGCGCGGGAAGAGGCCGACAATCTCGGCCTGGACCTGCGGATGGTGATCCTGTCCGACCATGTCCGGGCCGGCGATCTCGATCAGGCCGATGCGGGCGACTACCGGCCGACCCGGCTCGGCGTCGTCCCGATCTTCGAGACGCTGCGGCGCGCCCGGATCGAGGAAAAGCTCGGCGTGCTCACCGGCGGACTTGTGATCCTGCCGCGCGAGGCGGAGCCGGCGCTGCGCGCGCTCGTCGAGGCCCGCGGCCTGCCGCCGGAGCGGCTCATGCTGACGCCGCTGCCGGCTTGCCCCGGCCATGTCCGTCTCGACATCATCGGCGAAGGCGAGCGCCGGATCGTCGAGCTGGTCACGGCCCTGTTCACCGCGGGTGAGGTCACGATCTTAGTGGGCACGCAGGCCCTGCTCGGCGAGGGCTGGGACGCGCCGGCGATCAACAGCCTGGTGCTCGCCAGCAATGCCGGCGCGTTCATGCTGTCCAACCAGATGCGCGGACGCGCGATCCGGATCGATCCGCAGCGGCCCGGCAAGGTCTCCAACATCTGGCACCTCGCGACCATTCCGGATCCGGACGGCGGTTCGATCGGCGGCTTTATCCGGCGGCTCAACTGGGGCCATCTCCGCGGCGCCGAACAGGACGATCTGACATCGGACCTCGATCTGCTCGCGCGCCGCTTCCGGGCGTTCGAAGGCATTGCCAACGACCCGCCGCCGCGGATCGAAAGCGGGCTCGATCGGCTCGGCCTGTTCGACGTGACCAGCCTCGAGACGGCCAATGAGCGCACGCTCGCCATGGCCCGCGACCGGCGCGCGATCGCCGAACGCTGGGCGGTCTCGCTCGGCGATCCCGAGCAAAGATCGCATGTCCACGAGGTCGCCACGCCGAACCACAGTCCGCGCCGGCTGTCCTGGCGCAACTCGCTCTACTGGCTCGGAGTCACCGCGCTGTCGGGCGGCACCTTCGCGCTCGGCGAGAGCCTGTTCGACGTCGTCCTCGGCGACACGTTCGCGACCTGGCTGGCCTGGACCGCGGGTGCGGTGGCGCTTGCCACCCTGCCCAAATTGTTCAAGGCGCTGCGGCTGCTGGTCCGCAACGGCTCGATCGAGGGCACGCTGCGCCAGGCCGGCGGCGCCGTTCTGCGCGGCCTCAATCGGGCGAAGATCGTCTCCGACGCCGATCTCGCCAACGCCAGCCTCGTCATCCACCGCAACAGTGCCGGCAGCCACGACATCGCCGTCCGCGGCGTCTCGCGCGCGGCGGAGCGGGCCGTGCTCGATGCGATCTCGGAGCTGCTCGGCCCGGTCGAGAATCCGCGCTACCTGCTGGTCCGCGAGAGCTGGCTGATGAAGCGGCGCCGGCGCGCCGATTATCACGCCGTGCCCGCAGCGATCGGCAAGCGCAAGGAATGGGCGGAAGCCTTCCACCAGGATTGGAACGCCCGCGTCGGCCCGTCGGAGCTGGTCCCGACCCGCACGCCGGAGGGGCGGCTGCAATTGCTCAAGGCGCGGGCGCGATCGTTCGCGGCGGGATTCCAACGAGCCGTGGAGAGGCGCTCGGCCTGGCTCTGAGCTCGGTGCCGATCAAACGTCGGGCAACACCTGATCCGCCACACCCCAGCCCTTGAGCCCGCGTCCCTGCGCGCGCTCGAGCAGCTCGTCGGCATCCTTGACCGTGAACCGGGCGCCGCTGTCGAACCCGTCCAGCTCGTCCCAGTTGATCGGCGCCGCGACCGGCGCTTTTTCCCGCGCCCGCGCCGAATAAGGCAGGATTGCGGTCGCGCCGCGCTGGTTGCGGAGATAGTCGATGAAGATCCGGCCCTGCCGCTTGGCCTTGGAGAGGTTGGCGGTGAAGCGGTCGGGCTCGGCTTCCGCCAGGGCCAGCGCGAAGCGCTGGGTGAAGTCCTTGACCTCGGGCCATTTCGCCTTGGGCGTCAGCGGCACGATTACATGGACGCCCTTGCCGCCGGTCAACATCGGGAAGGTGGTGAGACCGATATCGGCGAGATGGCGCCTGAGGTCGTGGGCGGCCTTCTTGACCTTGTCGAAGCCGAGCCCCTCGTCGGGGTCGAGATCGAACACGATCCGGTCCGGCTTCTCGACGTCGCCGACCAGCGAGCCCCAGCCGTGCAGCTCGATCGTCCCCATCTGGATGCAGGCGAGGATGCCGCTGATGTCCTTCACATAGAGATAATCCTGAACGTCGCCGTCCTTCTCCCTGATCGGGACGTGATGGACGTGCGGCCCGAACGTGCCGCTGTCATGTTTCTGGAAGAAGCACTTCCTGGCGCGCCCCTGCGGACAGCGGACCAGGCTGACCGGGCGGTTGGCCAGCCATTCGATCATCAGCGGCCCGACGTCGCGGCAATAATCGGCGAGCTGGCCCTTGGTGACCTTGGCGTCCGGGAAGATGACTCGGTCGGGATTGCTGATCTTGATCTCGTCCACCTCGCTCACCGGCGCCTCCTGTGGCCGCTCGCGCACGATCTCCCTGGCCGGCTTGTCGCCGCGCAGGCCGAGGAAGCTGCCCTGGCGGATGATATTTTCCGAGGTGAATTCGGCGAAGGCAACCTCGGCGACCAGCTTGGGCTTCAGCCAATGGGCGCCGCGCCGTTCGGCGCGCGGCACCTCCGTCGCCGGCTCGGCGGCGGCGAGCGTCTCGAACCGTTCGCGCAGCTCGGTCTGGACCGCGTTCGAGAAGCCGGTGCCGACCTTGCCGGCGAAGCGCAATTTGCCCTTCTCATGGACGCCGAGCAACAGCGAGCGGAAGCCGCGGCCCTTCTTGTCGCTCTCGCTCCAGCCGATGATGACGAATTCCTGACGGCGGGTGCATTTGATCTTGAGCCAAAATTTGGTGCGGCCGGATCGGTAGGGCGCATCCGCCTTCTTCGCGATGATCCCTTCCTGCCCGGCCTCGCACATCGCCTCCAGCAGTTGCTCGCCCTTGCCGACGATATGGTCGGCATAGGCAATCTCGCGGCCGACGCCGTCGCCGATCAAAGCCGCCAGCCTCTGCTTGCGGGCGATGGTCGGCAGCCTGTCGATCTTCTCGCCGTCGACCTCGAGTGCGTCGAACAGGAATAGGGTGAGGCCGCGGCCGCCCTCGCTGATCGCCTGCTGCAGGCCCGAGAAGCTGGTGCTGCCCTTGTCGTCGAGCGCGACGATCTCGCCGTCGAGCAGGGCCGAGTCGGCGTCGATCCTCAGCGCCGCTTCGGCGATCTCGGGGAACTTGTCGGTCCAGTCGAGGCCGGAGCGCGTGTAGATCCTCGCCCGGCCGCCGCCGATCGCGAGCTGACAGCGATAGCCGTCATATTTCATCTCGTGCAGCCAGTCGGAGCCGGTCGGAACGCTGTCGACAAGGGTCGCCTTCTGCGGCTCGCGAAAGGCAGGAGGCCTGGTCGACCGCTTCGCCTTGGGGCGCGCCCGTGCCTTTGGCTCCGGCTTCGACGCCGCCCTTTTCCCCTCGGCGATCTCGCTCAGCGTCCGGCCCGTCTTCACCGAGGTGAGATAGGCATCGGTAAGGCCGGTCGAGCTGCCGGCCGCGTCGTCGTCGACCTTCTTCAGGATCCAGTTCTCGCCGCGCTCGCCGGGCCGCGGCTTCAGCCGGAACATCACCCACTCGCCCTTCATCCGCTCGCCATCGAGCGTGAAATGGAGATGGCCCTGCTCGATCGTCTTGGACGGATCCTTGCCGGGCTCGGGCGTCCAGGTGCCGCGATCCCACAGCATCACCGTGCCGCCGCCATATTCGCCCTTGGGAATCGTGCCTTCGAACGTTGCGTAGGAGAGGGGGTGGTCCTCGGTCCGCACCGCCAGCCGGCGATCGGCGGGATCGAGGCTCGGGCCGCGCGTCACCGCCCAGCTCTTCAGCGTGCCGTCGAGCTCGAGCCGGAAATCGTAATGGAGCCGGGTGGCGTCATGCTTCTGGACCATGAAGCGGCGCTTCTTCGCGCTTCCCGACGCGACCTTGCCGGCCGGCTCGGGCGTCTTCTTGAAATCGCGCTTGCGGTTGTAGGTGGCGAGCGGATCGGGCTTGCGACGCGTGGCCATGGGTTAGACCCGGCGGAAACTCCCCTCCCTGCACACAGGGAGGGGGGCTCTATTGATCACTTCCGTCATGCCCGCTTCCGCGCCGGCGCGGTCTTGCGCGCGGGCGCCTTCTTCGCCGGCGCCTTGCGCGCCGCCGTCTTGCGCGGCGCGGCCTTTCGTTCGCCCTTCTCCGCGCCGGGCTTCTCGATCGAGCGCTTCAGCGCCGCCATCAGGTCGATCACGTTGGAGGCGCGGCGGCCGGACGGCTCTTCTTCCTCGGCCTCGATCTTCTTGCCGGTCTTGCGCTTGCGCTCGATCAGCTCCTTCAGCGCCTCGACATAATGATCCTCGAACTTGGACGGATCGAATTTCGAGGTCTTGCGGTCGATCAGCGCCTCGGCGAGCTCGAGCAGTTCCTCGTCCGGCTTGTCGTCGCCGATATCGCGGAAATAGCCCTGCGCCTTCACCACCTCGTCGGCATAGCGCATCGTCTCGAGCAATATGCCGCGGCCGCACGGCTTCAGGCTGACCAGATATTCGCGGCCGCGCATGGCGAGCTGGCCGAGCGCGACCTTGCCGCTCTTGCGGAGCGCCTCGCGCAGCACGATGAACGCCTCCTCCGCAAGATCGTCGGCGGGGACGACGAAATAGGGCTTCTCGTAATAGAGCGGATCGATCTCCTGCGGATCGACGAACTGGGTGAGCTCGAGCGTCTTCTTGCTCTCGAGCTTGACCGCCTCGAGCTCCTCCTCGTCGAAGGTGACGTAGTGGCCCTTCGAATATTGGTAACCTTTGACGATCTCGTCGGCGTCGACCGGGCCGATGCCGGGCACG
>JAYRLF010000194.1:0-7869 GCA_041905385.1 Allosphingosinicella sp. | reverse complement strand
ATCTCGAGGAATTGCTGGCCGCGGCCGATCCGGACGCGCCCAAGCTGATCGCGTTCGAGAGCGTCTATTCGATGGACGGCGACGTCGCCCCGATCGCCGAAATCTGCGACCTCGCCGACAAATATAATGCCATCACCTATCTCGACGAGGTCCACGCGGTCGGCATGTACGGCGCCCATGGCGGCGGCATCTCCGAGCGCGACGCGGTCGCCGATCGGCTGACCATCATCGAGGGCACGCTCGGCAAGGCGTTCGGCGTGATGGGCGGCTATATCGCCGCCGACCGCAACATCGTCGACGTGGTGCGCAGCTATGCGCCCGGCTTCATCTTCACCACCTCCTTGTCGCCGGTGCTGGTCGCCGGCGCGCTGGCGAGCGTGCGCTACCTGAAGCGCTCGCAGGCCGAGCGCGACGCCCAGCAGGCCAATGCCGCCAAGCTCAAGGCGATCTTCACCGAAGCCAAGCTGCCGGTGATGCCGTCGGTCACCCACATCGTGCCGCTGCTGGTCGGCGACCCGGTCCGCGCGAAGCGGATCAGCGATATCCTGCTCGCCGAGTACGGCATGTACGTCCAGCCGATCAATTACCCGACCGTGCCGCGCGGCACCGAGCGGCTGCGCTTCACGCCCGGACCGGCACATAGCGAGCAGATGATGTATGATCTCGCCAATGCCCTGGTCGAGATCTGGGACCGGCTGGAGCTCAAGCTCGCGGCTTAGCCGCAATTCCCAAATCGCTCACTCCGGCCAGCCAACCCGGACCAGCACGCCGCTCGGATCCGACACGGCGAATTCGCGCAGCCCCCACGGTTTCGCCTCCGCACGGCAGCCGAACTCCGAGGCCAGAGCGTCGACCTGCTCGGAATAGAAATAGAGGCCGTGAACCGTGTGCGCCGGGTCAATCGCCCCCGGATCGACCCGCGTCAGGTGGACGCTGGCCCCGCCCGCATCGTGAAGGATGCGATAGCCGTGCAGCGCATAGTCCGACGTCACCGCGAAAGCGAGCCGCTCGTAAAAGGCCTGGCTCGCGTCCAGATCGGTGGCCGGGACGATCGCGACGATGCTGTGGCTGTAGTCCATGGGCGCGGCACCTCCTGTCGGCCAGGCCGCTAGCACCCTCCGCACCGCCCTTTCAATTCCGCCGCTGCCGGTTGACGCTGTTCGGCGTCGTCTCGCCGCCGCCCTGAATGATCGGATCGCCGCGTGCCTCCCGCCAGGCATTCTCGACCATCGGGGTCAGCCAATAGCCTTCGAACATCGATCGCAGCCGCGGCGTCGTCCCCCATTGCGCAAGCGCCGGTGCGAAATCGACGCGCCGTCGGGTCTCCTCCAGGCTCAGCCCCTGCCGCGCCAGTGGACCGACCTGGGCGCGGATGTCGGTGATCGAGGCGATCAGCCGGTCGAGATAGGCAGTGTCGGTCTGCGGCTCGCCATGGCCAGGCACGAGCGTGGCGTAGTTCAGCCCCTTCAGCCGCTGCAGCACGCCGATCCAGTCTTCGGGGAAGCTGAAGAAGCCGAACGGGCTCGGCCAGACGACAATGTCGCCGGTCATCACGATCCGCTGCCGCGGCAGCCAGGCGATCGCATCGCCGTCGGTATTGGCGCGGCCGAGATGCATCAGCCGGACCGGCCGCTCGGCATCGTCGAGCAGCAGCTCGCGGGTAAAGGTCTCGGTCGGCGGAACGATATAGGTGCCGCGGAAACCGCGCGCGAAATCCTGAAGATTGGCAAGGTAGCGATCGTAGCGGGCCTGCTGGGCCGGATCGGTCGAGGCGGCGCGCAGCGACCGCACCTGGCCGATCGACTGATAGGCCTGGTTCCACATCTCGGTCTCGAAAAGGCTGTTGGGTCTCAGGCCGACGCTGGTCGCGGCCGGCCCGAGCAGGCCGGCGCGCGTCGCCGGTGTCGCGATAATCCGGACCCGGGGCCAGGCCGCCCGGATCGCCGCGGCGCCGAGCGGATGATCATTGTGCCAATGGGTGAGGAGCAAGGCCTTGACCGGCTTGCGGCTGATCGAGCGGACATAGGCGACGACCGCATTGCCGTGGGCCAGGGTGGCGCCGCTGTCGATCAGGACGAAGCCGTCGGCCTGCTCGATGATCGAGACGTTGCTGATCGCCGGTCCCGCATAATCGGCGGGCGTGCCGAGCAGGTGGACGCCGGGCGCGACCTGGCGCGCCGCAAAGGGCGCGATTGCCGGCGCCGGCGGCTCCGCCTGGAATGCGTGGCTCGTGGCCGGCGCAAGGACGCATGCTGCCAGCAGCAGCGGCAAATGTGACGCAGCCTTCATGGGCACTCCCCCAGTTGGTCCCCACGAGCCGGGTCGTCCGATTCGGACCTCAGCGCAAAGGCGAGCCGACGAAGGCGGCGCGATATTCGATCAACGGCGCGGCGAGGCCGCCGCGGCGCGCTGCAGGAACGGCCGCGAGTCGACCGCGACGAAGCCCGGGACGGTCTGGGCGAAATGGCTGAGCCAGTACAAATGGCCGGCGCCGACCAGGACGAGGACCCGGTCGCCGGGCCGGGCGATCAGGCCGATCTTCCCGAACATCTTGGCGTTGCGCATGTACCAATAAGCGTTGAACTCGGCGCCGACCTGGTCGCCGGCGTCGCCGAGGCTCATCATCCCGTAATAGCCGCGCGCATGGCCGGCTCGGGCGAAGTCCGGATCATTGGCCTGCAGCAGCATTTGCGGGATCGTGCTTGTGGCCTGCGCCCTGCCCTGCTCGGCGACCAGTCCCTGGAAATAGGCCATGGTCTCCTCGAGGAAACGGCCACGGCCATTGGCATTGGCCCAGGCCTGGAGACGGCCCCATTGGAAATAATCCGGCTCCCCCTCGCCGCCCTGCTCGTCGAAACCGTAGACGTCCTCATGGCCGAGCTGGCGCGCGAGCCGGTAACCGATCTGAACGGTCTCGTTGCGGTTGGTCCGCAGGTCCTCCGGCCGGAAGGCGCGATATCCGTCCATGGTGAAAGGCGGCGCCCGCTCGGCCTCGACTAGGATCCGGGTCGGCCGCCAGGCCGCGAGCGCATCCGCAAGCGCCTGCAGCTCGGCCTGACGCTGCGGCCGGGTGACGTCGTCGGCCTCCATATTGGCGAGGTCGCGGCCGGGATTGCCCATGTGATAGGTGCCGAGGATCATCACCTCGACCGGCGCCGGCGCGGCCGCCTCGCCCTGCGCCAAAGCCGGTGTAGACATGGCCGCAATCGCCGCGAACAGCCCGCTCAAAAGAGCCCGCATGAAACTTCTCCCACTGTATTACTATCCTCATACAGCAGGCGCGAGCGCGGCACAATATGCGGTGGCGAATCCGCGGGCGATGCCCTAGAGGATGCGGATACCCGATAACGGAGTCGAAGATGGGCGAGCGGATCGTCATTGCTTCCGATCATGCCGCGGTCGAGCTCAAGGCCGCGCTCGTCGCGCATCTCAAGGCCGGCGGACGCAGCGTCGTCGATCTCGGACCGCAGGGCGTCGATTCGGTCGACTATCCCGATTATGGCTACAAGATCGCAGAGGCGATCGCCGAAGGGCGGGCCGACCGCGGCATCGCCCTGTGCGGCTCGGGCGTCGGCATCTCGATCTCGGTCAACCGCCATCCCGCCTGCCGCTGCGCGCTGGTCTCGGAGCCGCTCTCCGCGCGGCTCGCCCGCGAGCATAATGACGCCAATGTCATCGCCATGGGCGCGCGCCTGATCGGGCCGGAGATGGCCCGGGCCTGCGTCGACACTTTCCTGGAAACAGCGTTTGCCGGCGAGCGCCACCAGCGCCGCGTCGACAAATTGTCCCACCCGCCATTTGCGAAGGAGCCCGCATGAGCAGCCACCCGATCAGCGAGGTCCAGCCCGACGGCTTCTTCACCGAGACGCTGCGCGAGGCCGACAGCGCGGTCGCCGACGCGGTCCGCGCCGAGCTCGACCGCCAGCAGAACCAGATCGAGCTGATCGCCTCGGAGAATATCGTCTCGAGGGCGGTGCTCGAGGCCCAGGGCTCGGTCCTCACCAACAAATATGCCGAAGGCTATCCGGGACGCCGCTACTATCAGGGCTGCGCCCCGTCCGACGCCGTCGAGACGCTGGCGATCGAGCGGGCCAAGCAATTGTTCGGCTGTGGCTTCGCCAACGTCCAGCCCCATAGCGGCGCCCAGGCCAATGGCGCGGTCATGCTCGCTCTGTGCAAGCCCGGCGACACCATCCTCGGCATGTCGCTGGACGCCGGCGGCCACCTCACCCACGGCGCCAAGCCGGCCATGTCCGGCAAATGGTTCAACGCGGTCCAATATGGCGTCCGCCCCGACGACCATCTGATCGATTTCGACCAGGTCGCGACGCTCGCCCGCGAGCACAAGCCGCGGCTGATCATCGCCGGCGGCTCGGCCTATCCGCGCCACATCGACTTCGCCGCTTTCCGCGCCATCGCCGACGAGGTCGGCGCCCTGTTCATGGTCGACATGGCCCATTTCGCCGGCCTCGTCGCGGCCGGCGAGCATCCCACCCCGTTCGGCCACGCCCATGTCGTCACCACCACCACCCACAAGACCCTGCGCGGCCCGCGCGGCGGCATGGTCCTGACCGACGACGAGGATATCGCCAAGAAGATCAACAGCGCGGTCTTCCCCGGCCTGCAGGGCGGCCCGCTGATGCACGTCATCGCCGCCAAGGCGGTCGCCTTCGGCGAGGCGCTGCAGCCGGAGTTCAAATCCTATGCCCGGGCGGTGATCGCCAATGCCAAGGCGCTGGCCGGCCGACTGAAGGAGCGTGGCGCCGACCTCGTCGCCGGCGGCACCGACACCCATGTCGCTTTGGTCGACCTGCGTCCGCTCGGCCTCACCGGCAAGGATGCCGACGAGGCGCTCGAGCGGGCCGCCATCACCTGCAACAAGAATGGCGTGCCGTTCGACCCGCTGCCGCCGGTCAAGACCAGCGGCATCCGCGTCGGCTCGCCGGCCGGCACGACCCGCGGCTTCGGTGTCGCCGAGTTCCGCGACATCGCCGACATGGTCGCCGACGTGCTCGATGGCCTCAAGGCCAATGGCGAGGACGGCAATGCAGAGGTCGAGGCCGGTGTGAAGCGGCGGGTGCGTGAGCTTTGTTCACGTTTCCCGATCTATCAGGACCTCTGAGCCATGAACGAGGAGGCGAAATTGACCCGAGTCTGCACAAAATGCGCGAGCGTCCTCCCGGACGGCGCGAATTTCTGCCCGTCCTGCGGGGCGGGCACCGGCCTCGAGGCCGAGGGCGGCCAGTCGGTCGGCGCGATGCTGGCCGGTTTCGCCAGCGGCACCGCCGAGGAGATCAAGAAGACGACCGCGCCGATCCTGACCAGCGAGACCGGCAAGAAGGTCGCGGCGGGCGCCGCGATCGGCGCCGTCGCCGCGGTCGCGGTGCCGTTCGTCTCGATCGGCCTCGGCGCGGTGATCGGCGCCGGCGTGGCGGCCCTGAGGCGTCGGCCCGACTCCGAATAGAGCATGCGCTGCCCCTTCTGCGCCCATGAGAACAGCCAGGTGAAGGACAGCCGTCCGACCGAGGACGGCTCGTCGATCCGGCGCCGCCGCCAATGCGAGGATTGCGGCGCCCGCTTCACCACCTTCGAGCGGGTGCAGCTGCGTGAGCTCACCGTCGTCAAGACCGAGAACCGGCGCGAATCCTTCGATCGCGCCAAGCTCGAGCGCTCGATCGCGATCGCGTGCCGCAAACGGCCGGTGCCGACAGAGCGCATCGAACGGCTCGCCTCGTCGATCCAGCGCCAGATCGAGACCAGCGGCGAGAGCGAGATGCCCTCGACCCGGATCGGCCAGATGGTGATGGAAGGGCTGAAGGCGCTCGACCCGGTCGCCTATATCCGCTTTGCCTCGGTCTATAAGGACTTCCGCGAAGCCAAGGATTTCGAGGACTTCGCCGGCACGGTGAGCGAAGCGGGGCGGGAGTAGCCGCGAACTCAGCTATCTTGCCCCCACCGTTCGTCCTGAGTAGCGGCCGAGCTTGTCGAGGACGCGTATCGAAGGACCCGCGTGAGTTTCTACGCATACATGCTGCGCTGCCGCGATGGCAGCTACTATGTCGGGCACACCGAAGACCTCGACGTGCGCCTCGCTCAGCACGAGCGGGGCGAGCTCAAGGGGTATACGCAGCGTCGACGTCCGGTCACTCTCGTCTGGAACGAGACCTTTCCCTCTCGCGATGAAGCGCTGGCCGCCGAACGTCAGATCAAGAACTGGTCGCGTGCCAAGAAGGAAGCCCTGATCGAAGGCGATTGGGCTCGACTCAGCGAAGCAGCGCGAAAGCCGAGCAAGATCCCTCGATACGCCGTCTCGACAGGCTCGACGGCTACTCGGGACGAACGGAGTTTGGGTGTCAGCGGAGTCATTTCCCCTCCCCCCGCCATCGTCCTGGTCCGTCCGCAGCTGGGGGAGAATATCGGCAAGGCGGCGCGGGCGATGCTCAACTTCGGGCTGGCCGACCTGCGGCTGGTGGCGCCGCGCGACGGCTGGCCCAACCCGTCCGCGGGACCGGCCGCCTCCGGCGCCGACATCGTGCTCGAGCGGGCGCGAGTCTTCGAGACGGTCGCCGAGGCGGTCGCGGATTGCCCGTTCGTCTATGCGACCACGGTCCGCAAGCGCGGGCTGGTCGTCCCGGTGGTGACGCCGGAGCAGGCGGCGGCCGAGATCCGCGCCAACCCGCAGCCATCGGCGATCCTGTTCGGCGCCGAGCGCTCCGGGCTCGAGACCGACGAGGTCGCGATCGCCGGCAAGATCGTCACCGTGCCGGTCAATCCCGAGTTCCGCTCGCTGAACCTCGCTCAGGCGGTGCTGCTACTTGCCTATGAATGGTCGAAGGGCGCGGAGCTGGCGATGCCGACGCTCGGCGACGAGGCCGAGCCGCGGGCCGAGCAGGCGCACCTCGAAGGGATGATCGGCCAGCTCTACGAGGCGCTCGAGGCGGCCGACTATTTCCATCCGCCCGACCGGACGCCGGCGACCAAGAACACGCTGCGGACGATCCTGACCAAGGCCGGCTGGTCGGCGCGGGAAATCCAGGCCTTGCGCGGCGTCATCCGGGCGATCGCCGAAGGACCGCGAAAAGGTTGACTTTCCGGGGCTTCGCCGCCATGTGCCCGCCTTCGCAATTGGCCCCGCACCCCTGGTGAAGCGGTGGCCGCATCGGATGCGTAGCGATCCGATGGTGCGGTCCAGGGAAATTAACGTAGCAAATTGGAGTAGATAGAATGTCCAAGCGCTCCAGCGCCAAGTACAAGCTCGACCGCCGGATGGGCGAAAACGTTTTCGGCCGTCCCAAGAGCCCCGTCAATCGCCGCGAATATGGCCCGGGCCAGCACGGCCAGCGCCGCAAGGGCAAGCTCAGCGATTTCGGCATCCAGCTTCGCGCCAAGCAGAAGCTGAAGGGCTATTATGGCGACGTCACCGAGAAGCAGTTCAAGCGGACCTACACCGAGGCCGCGCGGATGAAGGGCGACACCGGCCAGAATCTGATCGGCCTGCTCGAGCGCCGGCTCGACATGGTCGTCTACCGCGCCAAGTTCGCGCCGACGATCTGGGCCGCCCGCCAGCTGGTCAATCACGGCCACGTCCGGGTCAACGGCAAGAAGCTCAACATCGCTTCGGCGAGGGTCAATGTCGGCGACGTCGTCGAGCTCGGCGCGAAGGCGCAGGAGATGGCGCTGGTGCTCGAGGCGCAGGGCCTCGCCGAGCGCGACATCCCCGATTATGTCGTGCCGGACGGTGCGACCAAGATCGTGTTCAACCGCGTGCCGACCCTGGACGAGGTCCCCTACCCCGTCCGCATGGAGCCGAACCTGGTCGTCGAGTTCTACTCGCGCTGATCGATCGGCACAGGTCGAGCGAACAAGGGC
>JAYRLF010000193.1:0-7873 GCA_041905385.1 Allosphingosinicella sp. | reverse complement strand
GCCTGACCGCCCCCGCCGCCATCGCCCAGCCGCCTGCCTGGCAGCCGCGCCCCGTCCAGGGCGCGACCGAGCCGTCGCAAGTGGTTGCGGATTCCGCCGCGGAGGATTGGCGGCCGATCGATCCGGAGAATCTGCTGGTCATGGACCTGGCCGACGGCGGCCAGGTGATCATCGAGCTCGCCCCGGCCTTCGCCCCGATCCACGTCGACAATGTCCGCCGCTTCGCCCGTGGCGGCTGGTGGGACGCGGCGACCGTCTACCGCGTCCAGGACAATTATGTCGCGCAATGGGGCAATAACGAATCCGAGCGCCCGTTCCCGGCCGGCGTGACCCGGCAACCTCCGGCCGAATATGAGCGGCCGATCGAGGGCCTCACGATTCGCCCGCTCGGCTTCCCGGATTCCTACGCGCCGATGGCCGGCCATGCCGACGGCTGGCCGGTGGCTTATGATCCGGCCCGCGGCATGGCCTGGCTCACCCATTGCTATGCCAGCGTCGGCGTCGGCCGCGACCTCGCGCCCGACACGGGCAGCGGCGGCGAGCTCTATGCGGTGATCGGCCACGCGCCGCGCCATCTCGACCGCAACATCGCGACGATCGGCCGGGTGATCGAGGGGATCGCTTCGCTCTCGGCACGGCCGCGCGGCACCGGCACTCTTGGCTTCTACCAGGCCGATCGCGGCGAGACGGCGATCCCGATCCGTCAGGTGTGCGTCGCCGCCGACATGCCGGCCGAGGAGCGGCCGCGCTTCGAGGCGATGCGCAGCGACCGTCCCGCCTTCACCGCCTTCGTCACCGGCCGCGCCAATCGCGGCGGCACCTTCTTTCAGGTTCCGGCCGGCGGCGTCGACGTCTGCAATGTGAACGTGCCGGTGCGGCGGCGGACGGGGTGATTATCCCCCTGTGAGCTCAGCGCGTGGGGAGGAAGCCTAGCGCAGGACCATGCGGTCGCCGCTGATCTCGACGCTGCCGACCTGCGACAGGAAGCTCTGGCCGAGCAGCGAGACCGGGAGGTGCGGCGCGACCGCGGCGCGGACCTGGTTGGCGCTCAACGAGCCGATCGCGACGCGGTCGAGCGTGACCGGCATCACCTCGACCTCGCCGCCAGCGCCGATCGCGCGCGTGCGCTCGGTCGGCAGCGCGATGCCGGCACGCTGCGCGTCGGCGGGCGTGAGCGCGACGACGCTGGCGCCGGTGTCGACCAGGAAGCGGATCCGGGCGCCGTTGACCTGGGCCTCGGCATAGAAATGTCCGTCGGCGGCGCGCTCGAGCTCTTGCGAAGCCAGGCCGTTGCCGGCCAAGGCCGCGGCTGTGCCCGTCGAGCCGGCGCGCGGCGCTTCCGCCGTCACCGCCTGCGGCGCATCGACCTGGTCGAGGCGCGGCGCGATCAGGATGACGCCGATCAGGGCGATACCCGCCCAGAGAAGAGTGCCAGACGTGGACATGGCGCCGCATCCTACAGCGGCATCGCCAATGGCCGGTTAACGGGAAATCGGCACGGGCAGTTCGAATGCAAAAGAAGGCGCCCGCCAAAGTGCCGGCTTTGACGGGCGCCGAGCCGCCTCTCCTGGCTGGGTTGCACTTCAAGCGCAGGCGGGCGGGCCGCTGCCGGGAAGACCAGCGGCAGCGGCATGTTCGTGTGGACTAGTGGACGATCTCCGTATCGTTGGCGAACGGATAGCGCCGCACGGTCCTGATGATCTGCCCGCCGGCGACCAAGGCCGCATTTTCCAGCGGCAGCGCGGTCCCGCAGAAGGCGCATTCGGCCATGAGCCGGCCGATATACCAATGGGAACGGCCGCAGCCCGGGCAATGGTTCGTCTCATAGGCGCGATAGACAATATGGTAGCCACGTTGCGCCACCGGTGGGACGAGGCTGCCGCCGCGGGCCTCGAGCACGTTCGTCGCCATACTTCGGCTCCTTGATTAACTCATTACGTGCAGGCCCCAACGCCGCTCCCCGGAAGGAAGTTGCAATAATTCGTGGTGAACGCCGCGCGACGGGCCCCCGGCGCCCCGCGTTCCGGGCCGGTTCAGCGGTCCAGGGCACTGGCGAAGCGCTCGTTTCCGACGAAGCCGAGGCGGGTCACGCCGGCGCGGCGGATCGTCGCCAAAGTGATATCGACACGCTCGTAGCGGGTCTCGGAATCGACGTTGATCTGCAGCTCCGGATCGTTGGTCTGGGCCATCATCTGTGCCAGCAGTCCGGGCAATTGCGAATCGGCGACGGCGCGTCCGTTCCAGTCGAGCCGGCCGGCCGCATCGAGCGACAGGCGATGGACGATCGGCTGATGCTCGGGCGGCGGCCCCGGCTGGGGCAGATCGAGCGGAACGCTGTGGGTCGCGACCGGCACCGAGAGAATGAACATGATCAGCAGCACCAGCATCAGATCGATCAGCGGGGTCGTATTGATCGCCGAGATCGGTTCGGCCGGGCTTTCTCCGGCGACGGCGAGCTGCATTCGTCTGGCCATGGCGCACCTCCGTTCTGATTGCAGTGATGTTATATTATCACTGCAATCTCCGCAAGCACATCATTCCAGCGAACGCTGGAATCCCTGTGCCTTTGCAGCGTCCTGAAAGGAAAGTGAGATCCCAGCTTTCGCTGGGATGACGATCTGGGGACGCTAGTGGGAAGCGAGAAACTCCCGCACGGCGGCGAGGATGTGCGGATAGGCGCGGCCGCTGACGGCGAAGCCCATGTGCGAGCAGCCGAGCTCGAGCTGGCGGTCGCTTTCCTCGGGGCGGCCGCGCGCGGAGCCGATCGAGATCACGCCGTCGCGGCGCGACCATAAGGCGAGCGTCGGCACGGGCGGCTTTTCCGATAGGTTGGATTCGATCGGTGGTGCGTCGACGGGGTGGCGCGCGATCAGCTCATAGAGCCGCCACACATTGTTGCTGCGCATGTCGCCTGAGAAAGGCGACCCCATGGTGACGACGTGCGAGACCAGATCGGGCCGGGCCTTGGCCGCCTCACGGGCATAGACGCCGCCCAGGCTCCAGCCGACCAGCACGACCGGCTCGCCGCCGCCGAATGCCTCGATGCGCGCGACGATCCGGTCGAGCGTGTCCGGCTTGACGCCGGCGTTGAGGCCGGAGCCCCAGCCCGTGACTCGATAGCCGGCCGCGGCGAAGGCGCGCTGCAGGCCGAGCGTGGTGCGGTCGTCGGCGAGGAAGCCGGGGAGGACGAGCAGCTTGCGCCCGTCCTCGGGGCCGCGTTCGCCGAGCCGGCCGAAGCTGCGATAGAAGCGTGCGGCGATGAAAACGACCTCCGCCGCCAGCCGCCACCGGGGCGGGCGGCTCGGCTCAGAGATAGTCGCCCCCGATCATCGCCGCGAGCGGCGCCGGCAGCCGCACCCGGCCGTCGGCGGTCTGGTGGTTCTCGAGCAGGGGCACGAGGATGCGGGGGGAGGCGAGCGCAGTGTTGTTGAGCGTGTGGGTGAAGCGGACCTTGCGCTCCTCGTCGCGCCAGCGGAGGTTGGCGCGGCGCGCCTGCCAATCGTGCAGGGTCGAGCAGCTGTGGGTCTCGCGATATTTGCCGAGCGAAGGCACCCAGGATTCGATGTCGTTCATCCGGAACTTGCCATTGCCCATGTCGCCGGTCGACGCCTCGATCACCTGATAGGGGATTTCGAGTTCCTGCAGCATCGCCTCGGCGTTGCGCAGCAGCCGCGCGTGCCAGCCGGCGCTCTCTTCCGGATCGTCGCGGCAGATCACATATTGCTCGAGCTTGTAGAATTGGTGGACGCGGAGAAGGCCGCGCACGTCGCGGCCGGCGCTGCCCGCCTCGCGGCGGAAGCAGGGCGAATAGCCGGCGTAGAGGATCGGCAATTTGTCGGCGTCGACGATCTCGCCGGAATGGAGGCTGGTCAGCGCGATCTCGCCGGTGCCGGCGAGATAGAGATCGTCGGCCGGCATGTGATAGGCCTCTTCCTCATGACCGGGGAAATGGCCGGTCGCGACGAAGGCCTGCGGGCGCGCCAGCGCCGGCACCGTCATCAGGGTGAAGCCGTCGGCGGCGAGCCGCTGCTGCGCCCACAGCATCAGCGCCTGCTCGAGCAAGGCGAGCCGCCCCTTGAGGCAGTAGGTGCGCGAGCCGGCGACCTGGGTGATGCGGGCGAGGTCGGCCCAGTCGTTCTTCTCGATCAGTGCGACATGGTCGAGCGGCTCGAAATCGAAGCTCGGGATCGTCCCTTCCTGCCGCACGACCGTGTTGAAGGTCTCGTCCGGCCCGACCGGCGCGCCGTCCCACGGGATGTTGGGGACGCGCAGCATCAGCGCATCGAGCGCGGCCTGCTTCTCGGTCAGCTCCGCCTCGACTCCGGAAATCTCGGCGCCGATCGCCTTGGCGCGGGCGCCGAGCGCCGGCCGCTCCTCGGGCGCGGCGCTCTTGAAGCCGTCGCTGATCTCGTTGCGCTGGCGGCGCAGCTCGTCGACCCGGGTCTTGCGCTCGCGCACCTCCCCGTCCAGCGAGAGCAGCGCGTCGAGATCGAGCGTGACGTTCTTGTCGGCGACCGCCTTGCGGACGAGATCGACATTGTCGCGGATGAAGGAGAGGCTCAGCATCGGGCCGACCCCTGCGGGGGCGGGCCCCAAAAATCAAGGCGCCGACGTCAATTGGCGTCGACCTGGGACCTTGAAATCTCGCGCGCGCCGTCCGAGGCCAGGCAAACGAACATATCGGGTTTCTCGCCCTCCGGCGTCCGATAGCCGCTAATCACGGCCGCGCGCAGGAACTCGATCCGGCCGACGCGCGTCACGCCAATGACGCAGCCTCCGAAGCCGCCGCCGGTCATGCGGGCGCCGCCTTCGCCACCGATCGCCTCATTCATCAATGCCGCCAATCGATCGATCGGCGGCACCGTGATCTCATAATCGTCTCGCATCGAATCGTGCGATGCGGCCAGCAGCACACCCAGGCGCGGCAGATCGCCCGCCTCGAGTGCTTCGGCGGCTTCGATCACGCGCGCATTTTCGGTGACGACGTGGCGGGCACGGCGCAACAGCATTGGATCGAGCGCAGCCGCCTGCTCGGATAGCTGCTGCCGATCGAGATCGCGCAGAGAAGCAACGCCTAACGCGGCGGCCGCCTCGACGCATTCGCGGCGGCGGTCGTTATAGCCGCTGTCTGCATTGGAGTGCCGGATACCGGAATGGACGATCAGGACCGCCATGTCCGCCGGCATCCTTACGTGGCGCGTGTCGAGCGATCGGCAGTCAATCAGGAGCGCATGGCCTGCCTCAGCGGCAACCGACACCAGTTGATCCATGATGCCGCAAGCGACTCCTACATAGTCGTGCTCGGCGCGCTGTCCGATCCGCGCGAGTTCGGCGGGCGGGACGGCAACGCCGGACAGGCTTGCAAGGGCGAGCCCGACCGACATTTCGACCGAAGCAGAAGAAGACAGGCCCGCGCCTTGCGGAACGTCGCCGGCAATGGCGAGACGCGCGCCGGACAGGCCATGGCCTGCCTCCATCAGCTTGGCGGCAACGCCGCGGACATAATTTGTCCAGCGGCGCGAGTCGCGCGCGATCGGCGGGGCGAGCGCGAAGGCGTCGCGGTCATTGACGTCTGTCGCCAGCGCCTCGACCATGCCGTCGCGGGCCGGCGCCGCCGCCACCACCGTCGACCGGTCGATCGCGCAGGGCAGGACGAAGCCGTCATTATAGTCGGTATGCTCGCCGATCAGGTTGACCCGGCCGGGCGCGGCGAACAGGCGCTCGGGCTCGGCGCCGAAGGCGTTGCGATAAGCACGGCGCGCGCGGTCGATCTGGGTGTCGATCATCGTCCCGGCCGGTAAAGGATGGCACCGGCATCGCGCAGTTGCGCGGCGGCCTGCTCGGGTGTCAGGTCGCGTTGTGCCTCCGCGAGCAGCTCGAATCCGACCATGAACTTGCGCACCGTCGCCGAGCGCAGCAGCGGCGGGTAGAAATGCGCGTGGAGCTGCCACCAGGGCGCCGCCTCGCGCCCGGGAGCGCCGTGCCAACCCATCGAATAGGGAAAGCGGGTGCGGAAGAGATTGTCGTAGCGGATCGCCAGTGCCCCGATCAGCACAGCCAATGACTCACGCGCCGCTGGCGCAAGATCCTGCAGTCGCGCCGCCGCGGCCCGCGGCAGCACCAATGTCTCAAACGGCCACGTCGCCCAGAACGGGACGATGGCGAGCCAATCCTCATTCTCGACCACGACCCGCTCCCCACCGGCCTCGCGCTCGGCCAGCTCGAGCAGTAAGGGGCGGCCGCTTTCCTCGTGCCAGTCACGTTGCCGCTCATCCTCGATCGTCACCTCGTCCGGCACGTGGTCTGTGGCCCAGACCTGGCCGTGGGGATGCGGGCTCGATGCGCCCATCATCGCACCCTTGTTCTCGAAGATCTGCACATGAGCGAAGTCGCTCGAAAGCGACTCTGTCTCGGCGCACCAAGCGTCGACGACCGCCCTGACATCGCGAACCGGCATGTCCGCCAAGGTCGCGCCATGATCGGGCGAGTAGCAGAGCACGCGGTTGCGGCCGCGCGCCGGGCCGGAGCGAAACAGTGGGTCGGTACTGTCGGTTGCGTCGGCTGGTTCACCGCAGAGAGCCGGAAAGTCATTGTCGAAAGCGAACGGTGCGGAATAGTTCGGGTTGACCGCTCCCCCAGTGCGCGTGTTGCCAGGGCAGAGATAGCAGCCGGGTTCGTGGTGCGGGGGCTCAGGTTCGTCGGCCGGTTCCTGCTGACCCTGCCAAGGACGTGACAGCCGTCCGGGCGAGACCAATATGTGGCGGCCGGTCAAAGGATTGTAGCGTCGCTGGGCGCCGGTGGTGGACATGGCGTCGGATGGCTCCTTGAGCCGGCAACGACCAGCCGCGGCGGAGGGTTCAAATCGAAATCGGAGCTAACGCCGATCGCTGCGGCTTGTCGACGCATGCGCGACGGAACGCAACCGCCCATCGATGCTTAAGTCGCTGCGGTCCCGCCACGCGCGCACGCGACCGTCGCAGGAGGACGTCATCGCCAATTTCATGTTCGCGACCGGGATCGAGAACAGCATCCCGACCATCGACAACGGCCGCACGCGGGTCGATCAGATGGAGTCCTGCGGGCACTATCGCCATTGGCGGACCGACTTCGATTGCGTCGAAGAGCTCGGCATCCGCTTCCTTCGATTCGGTCCGCCGCTCCACAGATGCTGGTTGGGGCCACATCATTACGACTGGGAATTTGCCGATATCACTTTCCAGGATCTCAAGAATCGAGATGTCACTCCGATCGTTGACCTTTGCCATTTCGGAGTCCCGGATTGGGTGGGCGACTTCCAGAATCCGGATTTCCCACTCTTGTTCTCACGCTACGCGGCGGACTTTGCTGAACGCTTCCCCTGGGTTCAGCTCTACACGCCGATCAACGAGATGTTCATCTGCGCCGTCTTCTCGGCGCGCTATGGGTGGTGGAACGAACAGCTGAGCAGCGACGTGGGCTTCGTGACGGCGCTCAAACATCTCGTCCGCGCCAACGTCATGGCGATGATCGAGATCCTGAAGCGGCGCCCAGACGCGATCTTCGTCCAATCAGAATCGTCCGAATATTTTCATGCCGACAGCCCGGCGGCCATAAGCCCCGCGGAGATCCGCAACAATTGGCGCTTCCTCAGCCTCGACCTCAACTATGGCCGCCGCGTCGATAGCGACATGTACGAATATCTGCTCGATAACGGCATGAAGGCCGATGAGTATCGCTGGTTCCTGACGCACCGACTGAAGCAGCACTGCATACTCGGCAACGACTATTACTGGACGAACGAGCACCGCGTATTCGAAGACGGCCACACCGAGGCGGCGGGTGAGGTGTTCGGCTATTCCGAGATCACCAGGCAGTATCATGACCGCTACGGGCT
>JAYRLF010000192.1:0-7880 GCA_041905385.1 Allosphingosinicella sp. | reverse complement strand
GGGGTGGTGGGCGCCGCTGCCGCATCGTTTCCCGATGCTGCTCGTCGACCGGGTCGAGGAGATCATCCCGGGCGAGAAGATCACCGCCACCAAAGCGGTGACGATCAACGAGCCGTTCTTCGCCGGCCATTTCCCGGACCGCCCGATCATGCCGGGCGTGCTGATCGTCGAGGCCTTGGCCCAGGCGGCAGGCGTGCTCGCGGTCGAATCGTTCGGCCTGTCGGGCTCCGGCAAGCTCGTCTATTTCATGGCGATCGACGGCGCGAAGTTCCGCACCCCGGTCGAGCCGGGCGTGCTGCTGACGCTCGAGGTCGAGTTCGTCCAGAAGCGCGCGAGCGTCAGCAAGTTCGCCGGTCGGGCCTCGATCGGCGGCAAGCTCGCCGCCGAGGCCAATTTCACCGCGATGATCGCGGATCCTCCGGCCTAGCCAAGGCCCAGCCGGTCTCGCTTCGACTGACTCCGAACACGTCGGCCAAGACCGCTTCGTCCAGCCCTTCGGCGACGATCCGGCCGCCGTCCATCACCAGGATCCGATCCGCGTAGCGATGCGCCGTATCGAGGTCGTGGATCGCGACCAGGGCTGCGCGTCCGCCGCCGGCGAGCTCGGCGCGGACGAGATCCATCAGCCGGATCTGCCAGAGCGGGTCGAGATTGGCGGTCGGCTCGTCGAGCAGCAGCAGCTTCGGCCGCGGCGCCAGCGCGCGGGCGAGCAGCACGCGGCTGCGCTCTCCGGTCGAAAGCGTGTCGACGCGGCGGTCCTCGAGCGCTTCGAGCGCGAGTTCGGGGAAATGCGCGTCGCCGCCGCCGAGCGCGATCAGGTCGCGCGCCAGCAGCGGCCACGGGATGTCGCGGGTCGCGGGCAGGTAGGTGACGAATTGCGGCCGCGCGGCCGGCCCCAGACGATGCGGATCCTGCCCCGCGATCCTCACGGTCCCGGAGGCCTGGCCGATGCCGGCCAAGGCCTGGATCAGGCTCGTCTTGCCGCTGCCGTTCGGACCGACCATGCAGACCAGCGCCCCGGCGCCAAGCGAGAGGCTGGTCTCGTGCAGCCGGCCCGCCATGGCAAGGCCCTGGGCGTCGACCAGCGGCGTCATGCCCGCAACCTCCAGCGCAAATGCGTCACCAGCCAGAGAAAGAAGGGCGCGCCGAGCAAGGCGGTCGCGACGCCGATCGGCAGGGTCCGGCCGAGCGGGGCGAGCCGGACCAGCAGGTCGGCGCCCAGCAGCAGAATTGCACCGATGATCGCGGCCGGCAGGATCGCGCGTCCGGGATGGGCGCGGGTCAGCCGCCGTGCGAAGATCGGCGCGACCAGGCCGATGAAGCCGATCGCGCCGCAGATCGCGACGCAGGCGCCGACGCCCAAGGCGGTCAGGCAGATGATCTGGAGCCGCACCCGTCCCACGTCATGGCCGAGCGACTGGGCGACGTCCTCGCCGAGCGCGAGCGCGTCGAGCGGCCGGACCAGCCGAAGCAGCAGCGCGATCGAGAAGAAGGCCGGCACGGCGGCAAAGGCGGTCTGGGCGAGGCTGCGGTCGACCAGCGAGCCCATCAGCCAATCATAGGCGTCGTAAAAGGCGAAGGGGGAGGGGGCGAGGGCGAGGGCGAGCGTGGTCAGCGCTCCGGCCAGGGCGCTGATCGCGAGGCCAGCGAGCAGCAAGGTCGCCGTCTCGGCCCGAGGGCCGGCGAGAAGCAGGAGGAGGCCGAGCGTGCCGAGCGCACCGACGACCGCGCCGATCGAGAGCGCGATCGGCGACGCGAAGCCGAGCAAATAGGCGGTGACGACCGCGCCCAAGGCGGCGCCGCTGGTCGTGCCGGTCAGGTCCGGGGAGGCGAGCGGATTGGCGAACAGCGCCTGAATCGCGGCGCCGCTCGCGCCGAGCATCGCGCCATAGGTCAAGGCGAGCGCAGCCCGTGGAAGCCGAAGCTCGACGAGCAGGGCCCTGGCGAGGCCGGGATCCTGCCCGGCAATGTCTGCGAGCGTCGCCCATGGCGCGGCGAGCGACAGTGCGAAGGCCATGGCCAGGAGAGCCGGCAGCAGGAGGTTTGCGAGGCGGCTCATGCCGCGGCCTCGCGCCGCAGCCGGGTGATCTCGTCGATCAGCAGCGGGCCCATGCAGGTCCAGCGGCGGCCATCGGTGCGCATCGTCCGCGCGCCGCGCAGGCGGCCGACCGATGGATGATCCAGCCAGCGCTGCCCGCCGGAATATTGGCCCTGGCGATAGTCGCTGCGCAGCAGGATGGCGGGTGGCCGCGCAATCAGCATTTCGAGCGAGACGCGGTCGCCCCGGATCGGCCGCTGGGCAAGCCCGGCCAGGGTCATCCACTGCGCCTCCGGGCCGCCGACCGGGACGGTGCGCCCGCCGCCGCCCAGCCAGATCGTGTCGAACTGCCGGCGCGGCGCGGTGGCACGGAGCGCGGCCATGCGTCGGACGATCGCCTCGCCGGCCGCGGGACGGCCCAGCGCCGCCGCGACCCGGCGGACATTGGCGGCGATCTCGTCGAGGCTCTGCGCGAACGGAAGATCGAGCGTGGCGATGCCGAGACGGGCGGCAATCCGCAGCCGATCGCGCGCGCCGCCGCCCATGGTCACGATCAGGTCGGGCCGCGCGCCCGCTGCGGAGAGCAGGCTGCCGTCATTGCGCCGATAGCGCCGCGCTTGGCGCCACAAGGGCGTCTCGGCCGGATCCTGGGCGAGATGGGTGACCGAGACGATCTGGTCCGGCGCGGCCAGCATCAATACCAGCTCGTCCGTGCACAGGTTGAGCGACGCCACCCGGCGCGGTGCGGCCTGTGCCGGCGCCGCCAGTGCAAGGCAGAAAGCGATCGGGATCACCGCCAACGTCATTCCCGCACAAGCGGAAACCCAGCTTCTTGTCTGCGCCGGGGAAAGGCAGCTGGATCCCCGCTTGCGCGGGGATGACGGGCAGGATGGGATGGTCGAGGAGGAGGACATGCCCCTGGTGTCAACGGCCAAGAAGAAAGCGGAGGCCCGCATAGGCTGTCCGTCCCGGCGTGTTGTAGCCGACCACGTCCTGATAGTCGGCGTCGAACCCATTCTCGATCCGGCCGTACAGCTCGAGATTCGGCAGCAGCCGCCAGCCGATCCGCAGCGAGGCCAGGGCATAATCGTCCAGCGTCAGGGTCTGGGCCGGGAACAGGTCGAAGTCCGTGTCGCGCCGCCTGCCGACATAAGCGAGGCTCGCGCCCCAGCTGAAGCGTCCGAGCTCGCCATGACCGATCAGGTTGAAGCCGTGGCGCGGCCGGCGCACCTCGCGCACCAGCGCCCCGCCGGCCGCACCCTGCTGCTCGCTGTCGAGCCAGGTGTAATTGGCGGCAAGCTGCAGCCAGTCGGCATGGCGGTATCCGGCTTCGATCTCGATGCCGTCGCGGCGACTGCGGCCGTCGGCATTGGCGGCGCCGGAAAGGAAGGTGACCGGATCGAAGGTCTCGACGATCTCGTCCCTGAGCCGCGACGAGAAACCGGTGAGGCCGACCGAGACGCGCGCATTGGCCCAGCGCAGGCCCGCTTCCCAGCCGCGCGATCGCTCGGGCCGGAGGTCGGGATTGCCGACGAACGAGCCGGGGAAGAAGCCGTACAGGTCGTAGAAGGTCGGCTGGGCAATGCCTTCGCCATAGGAAGCGTGCAGCGTCCAGCCGCGGCCCGGCCGCACCAGCACGGCGGCCCGGACCGTCGTCGCATCGGCGAAGGCGCTGAACGCGTCGCGGCGGACGGCGAGGTCGGTCAGGATCGCGTCGCTCCACTGGGCTCGCCATTCGGTGACGAAGCCGGTCGCCTTGCGCGATCGATCCTGCTCGGTGGCGCCGCCGAAGCTGACGTCGCGGGCGCGGAAGCCTTCGTCCTGATGGTCGAGGGCGGCGATCAGCTGGTGGCCGCCGGACTCCCAGCCAAGCTGGCCGCCGAGTGTCAGCCGGTCGCCGGACGTGGTGTTGAGCGGCGCTCCGGCGAGGCGGTTGCGATTGACGCTGTCGAGCCAGGAGGCCTCGACCCGCGCCGACCATGCGCCCCACCGGCCGATCGCCCAGAGCCGGCCGGCGCCGATCCGGTTGCGGGTGGTGTCGAGCGTGTCGGCGCGCAGGAATGTCGCGGGATCGAATCCGTCATAATCGCTGCGCCCCTGTGTCCAGTAGCCGACCGCGCCGAGCTCGACCGAGTCGCGGCGATAGACGCCCTTCAGCGTCGCCGCGACATTCTCGAAGCCGTCGCGCTCGCCGCCCGGGCCGAAGGAATTGATGCCGTCGCTGCGCTGCCAGCCGACGCCGCCGCTCAGGCCGACGTCGCCGGCGCGGACCGCGCCATGGGCGGCGAGCCGGCTGCTGTCGAGGCTGCCATATTCGGCCACCGCCGCAAGGCCCTGCCGCGCGAACGGATCGGCGCCGGTCACGGCGATCACGCCGCCGATCGCTTCGGATCCCCACAAAGCGGATTGCGGACCGCGGACGATTTCGACGCGCGACAGCAGATCGGCGGTCAGCAGCTCGAAGCGGGCTTCGTTGCCGGCGGCGGGATCGTTCAGCCTGATGCCGTCGAGGAAGAGCAGGGTGTGATTGGCCTCGGCGCCGCGGATCCTGAGCTGCGCCTGGGTGCCGCGCGGACCGGCATAAGCGACGGCGACGCCGGGCGAGAGCCGCAGCAGGTCGGCCGCCGCCGGCAGCGCGAGGGCGTCAATTTCTTCCTGGTCGAACAATGTCGATGAGACCGGCGCGGTTTCGGCATCGATCGGAATGCGGGACGCGGTGACGACAATTTCGGATTCGGCGGCCGATGCCGCGGTGGCCAGCAACAATAGGGACAGGGTCATTTGCACCTCCTCGAACGACATGAATGTCGCCTCGGAGGAACCGCGCCGACGTCTCCGCCCACGCGATGCCACGCACCGCAGGCTGATCCCGGCCGGGCGCGGACGACGGCGAAGGCAGGTCTCCTGGCTCACGGGTCAAGGCCTGATCTCCCCACTTGAAAGGGGAGGGGCTCGCCGTTCACAGTTGCGGGCACAGCGCCGGATTTGCACCGGCTTCCCATTTTCACCGCCTTTCGAGGGGCGGCACCTTCACGCCGCATGGGCTAGGCCGTGCCCGGCCGCCTTGTCAATCGCGGTCCCAGCCTGTAAGGCGCCCCTCTGCTTTTGCACGAGGCTGGTCGGAACCAGCCAAAATCACGGAAGATCAATCAGATGAAGACCGATACCCACCCCGATTACCATATGATCAAGGTGCAGATGACGGACGGCACCGTGTTCGAGACCCGCTCCACCTGGGGCAAGGAAGGCGACACGCTGCAGCTCGACATCGATCCCAAGGTCCACCCGGCCTGGACCGGCGGCAATACCCGCGTCCTCGATCAGGGCGGCCAGGTGGCGCGCTTCAACAAGCGCTTCGGCGGTCTCACCCTCGGCAAGAAATAAGTGGGCCCTGCCGCGGCTCCAACTCTGGAGACCGACAGGCTCATTTTACGGCCCTTTCGGGCTTCCGACGTCGACTCGCAGGCGGCGATGATGGCCGATGCCGAGGTTATGCGTCATCTCGGCGGCCAGCCGCTCGCGCGCGAGGAGGCGTGGCGCAAATTGCTCAACGGCGCCGGCCTGTGGAGCCTGTTCGGCTATGGCTATTGGGCGGTCGAGCGGCGCAGCGACGGCGCGATGCTCGGCCAGGTCGGCTTCGCCGACTTCAAGCGCGACATGACACCCGGGATCGAGGGAATTCCGGAGGCGGGATGGCTGCTCGGCCGCGCCGCCTTCGGCCAGGGCTATGCGACCGAGGCGGTCCGGGCCGCGCTCGTCTGGGCGGACGCGGCGCTACGCGCGAACGAAATCGTCGCCATCATCAACGCCGACAATGCCGCGTCGATACGAGTCGCGGAAAAATGCGGCTTCGGCCCGCCGGAGCCGGCAACCTACAAGGGCGAGCCGATCCTCTTGTTCCGAAGATCGCCTAGCGGCGCGCGTTGATCGCCCGCCATTGCGCCGCGGTCAGGCAGCGGCGATGGCCCATGGCCGAACCGGTCGCGGCGGGCGCCAGGCGCCGGCAAATCAGCCGCTCGTTCTTGCCCTGCTCCTGGGTCTGCTGGGCCTGGTTGCTATCGGTCTCCTCGGCTTCCTGCCGCGGCTGGCTGGTTTGGGCGATCGCCGTGCCGGCAACGGCCACCGACACGAAAGCTACGAGAAACTTGGTCATGCTCTTGCACTCTCTCTCATATTCGACGACCGCACAGCCGTCGGATCCAGGTCCCATCCTTGGATGAATCTCAGTTCTGGCGTTCCCGCCATTCGCGCGCGGTCAGGCAAAGCTGCCGCCGATTCATGCGCGACTGAGTGTTTTCGATACGCCGGCAGATGCGGCGATCGCCATTCTCGTCCCGACCGCCGGCCGACGGCCCCTGCTCCTGCTCGGTCGTCGGCGCGTCGGTCAGGGCGGCGCCGCTGCCTGCCATCGTGCCTTGCTGGCCGTAAGCTGCGGACGATCCGGCGAGCACCGCCAGAGCAAGAACATAGAACTTCACTCGTACCCCCACCGCAGGCCGACAAAAACAGCCGGCTCCGATAGAGCATCGAATCAGAAACGGTCAAGCCGTTGGGATCATGAAATTTTCAAATCTCTGATAGGGTCAGGGACCCTCCTTGATCGATCTTGCGAATTTCAGAAGGCGGGAATGCCCGTGATCGCCCGGCCGAGGATCAGAGCGTGCACGTCATGCGTGCCCTCATAGGTGTTGACCGTCTCGAGATTGGCGGCGTGCCGCATGACCTGGAATTCGGCGCTGATGCCATTGCCGCCGTGCATATCGCGCGCGATCCGCGCGATCTCGAGCGCCTTGCCGCAATTGTTGCGCTTGATCATCGAGATCGTCTCGGGGATCAGCTCGCCCTCGTCGAGCCGGCGGCCGACCCGAAGCGCCGCCTGCAGGCCGAGCGAGATGTCGGTCGCCATATTGGCGAGCTTGAGCTGGACGAGCTGTGTCCCGGCGAGCGGCCGGCCGAACTGCTTGCGCTCGAGCGTGTAGCTGCGCGCCGCGTGGAAGCAGGCCTCGGCCGCCCCCATCGAGCCCCAGGCGATGCCGTAGCGGGCGCGGTTGAGGCAGCCGAACGGGCCGCCGAGCCCCTGCGCGTTGGGCAGCAGATTCTCTTCGGCAATCTCGACGCCGTCCATCACGATCTCACCGGTGATCGAGGCGCGCAGGGAAAGCTTCTCCTTGATCTTCGGCGCCGACAGGCCGGCCATGCCCTTTTCCAGAATGAAGCCGCGGATCTTGCCTTCATGCGCGTCCGATTTGGCCCAGACGACGAAGACGTCGGCGATCGGCGAATTGGTGATCCACATCTTGGCGCCGGAAAGCCGGTAGCCGCCGTCGATCTTCTGGGCGCGGGTGCGCATCGACCCGGGATCGGAGCCGGCATCCGGCTCGGTCAGGCCGAAGCAGCCGACCCATTCGCCGGTCGCCAGCTTGGGCAGATATTTGCGCCTCTGTTCCTCGGAGCCGTAGGCGTTGATCGGATGCATGACGAGGCTCGACTGGACCGACATGGCCGACCGATAGCCACTGTCGACCCGTTCGACCGCGCGCGCGATCAGGCCGTAGCTGACATAGTTGAGGCCGGCGCCACCATATTCGGGCGCGATCGTGGCGCCGAGCAGGCCGAGCGCGCCGAGCTCATCCATGATCTCGCGGTCGAACCGTTCCTCCATATAGGCGCTGGTCACCCGCGGCTGCAGCTTCTCCTGCGCAAACGCCTCCGCTGTATCGCGGACCATCCGCTCTTCGTCGCTCAATTGTCCCTCGAGACCGAAGGGGTCGGTCCAATCGAACGGCAGGATCTTCGGTTCAGCCATGTTCATCCCTTGTTTGTGCGACTCGTGCCGGTATCG
>JAYRLF010000191.1:0-7917 GCA_041905385.1 Allosphingosinicella sp. | reverse complement strand
GAGGCACGCTCGCGGCCATCCATGTCGACGATCGCCAGCTCGCCATTGCGGGCCATCGCGATCCGGCGTCCGCGCGGATCCATGATCGTCGGCAGGTCCCTGAGCTCGATCGTGCCGTCGACCGCGGCCTCGAGGCTCGACGTCTCGTTGAGCTGGGCGGCGCCGCCGATGTGGAAGGTCCGCATCGTCAGCTGGGTGCCCGGCTCGCCGATCGACTGGGCGGCGATGACGCCGACCGCCTCGCCGATATTGACCGGCGTGCCGCGGGCGAGGTCGCGCCCGTAGCATTTGGCGCAGACGCCCATCTCGCTCTCGCAGACCAGCGGCGAGCGGATGTTGACCGCCTGGATGCCCATCTCGTCGATCTTGAGCGCCGCGGCCTCGTCGATCAGCTCGCCTTCGGCGGCGATGACGTCGCCGGTCTTGGCGTCGACCACGTCCTCGGCCGGGGTGCGGCCCAGGATGCGCTCGCCCAACGACGCGATCACCGCGCCGCCCTGGACGATGGCGCGCATGTCGAGGCTGTTGTCGGTACCGCAATCGATCTCGACGATGACGCAATCCTGGCTGACGTCGACGAGACGGCGGGTCAGGTAACCCGAATTCGCCGTCTTGAGCGCGGTGTCGGCCAGACCCTTGCGGGCGCCGTGGGTCGAGTTGAAATATTCAAGGACGGTCAGGCCTTCCTTGAAGTTCGAGATGATCGGCGTTTCGATGATCTCGCCCGACGGCTTGGCCATCAGGCCGCGCATACCGGCGAGCTGCTTCATCTGCGCCTGCGAACCGCGGGCGCCGGAGTGCGCCATCATGTAGATCGAGTTGACCGGCGCCATCCGGCCGGACTCGTCCTTCGGCTGGGCCTTGATCTTGTCCATCATGGCGTTGGCGACCTGATCGCCGCAACGGCTCCAGGCGTCGATCACCTTGTTGTACTTTTCCTGCTGGGTGATCAGGCCGTCCTGATATTGCTGCTCATAATCCTTCACGAGCGCGCGGGTCTCGTCGACCATGCCCTCCTTCTCGTGCGGGATGATCATGTCGTCCTTGCCGAACGAGATGCCGGCGCGGAACGCGTGCCGGAAGCCAAGCGCCATGATCGCGTCGGCGAACAGCACCGTCTCCTTCTGGCCGGTGTGGCGGTAGACGATGTCGATGACGTCCGCGATCTCCTTCTTGGTGAGAAGGCGGTTGACCGTCTCGAACGGCACCTTGTGGCTCTTCGGGAGGGTCTCGCCGAGCAGCATGCGGCCCGGCGTGGTCTCGAAGCGCTTCATGTAGCGGTTGCCGTCCTCGTCCGTCTGCGGGACGCGGCTGACGATCTTGGTGTGGAGGGTCACCGAGCCGTTGAACAGGGCCTGGTGGACCTCGGCCATGTCGGCGATCAGCGAGCCTTCGCCCGGCTCACCCTCGCGCTCCATCGACAGATAATAGAGACCAAGCACCATGTCCTGCGAGGGCACGATGATCGGCTTGCCGTTGGCGGGCGAGAGGATGTTGTTGGTCGACATCATCAGGACGCGCGCTTCCAGCTGGGCCTCGAGGCTCAGCGGCACGTGCACGGCCATCTGGTCGCCGTCGAAGTCGGCGTTGAAGGCGGCGCAGACCAGCGGATGGAGCTGGATCGCCTTGCCCTCGATCAGCACCGGCTCGAACGCCTGGATGCCGAGACGGTGGAGCGTCGGCGCGCGATTGAGCAGCACCGGATGCTCGCGGATCACCTCGTCGAGGATGTCCCAGACTTCCTTGCGCTCCTTCTCGACCCACTTCTTCGCCTGCTTCAGGGTCATGGAGAGACCCTTGGCGTCGAGGCGCGAGTAGATGAACGGCTTGAACAGCTCGAGCGCCATCTTCTTCGGGAGGCCGCACTGGTGGAGCTTCAGCTCCGGACCGGTCACGATCACCGAACGGCCGGAATAGTCGACGCGCTTGCCGAGCAGGTTCTGGCGGAACCGGCCCTGCTTGCCCTTGAGCATGTCGGACAGCGACTTCAAAGGACGCTTGTTGGCGCCGGTGATGGTGCGGCCGCGGCGGCCATTGTCGAACAGGGCGTCGACCGCCTCCTGCAGCATGCGCTTCTCGTTGCGGACGATGATGTCCGGCGCGCGCAGCTCCATCAGCCGCTTCAGACGATTGTTGCGGTTGATGACGCGGCGATAGAGGTCGTTGAGGTCCGAGGTCGCGAAGCGGCCGCCGTCCAGCGGCACCAGCGGGCGCAGCTCGGGCGGGATGACCGGCACGACGTCGAGGATCATCCACTCGGGCCGGTTGCCCGACTCGAGGAAGGACTCGACGACCTTGAGCCGCTTGATGATCTTCTTGGGCTTCAGCTCCGACTTGGTCTCGGCCAGCTCCTTCAGCAGCTGCTCGCGCTCGCCCTCGAGGTCGAGGTCGATCAGCATCTGCTTGACCGCCTCGGCGCCGATACCGGCGGTGAAGGCGTCCTCGCCATATTCGTCCTGCGCGTCGAGCAGCTCGTCCTCGGTGAGGAGCTGATACTTTTCGAGCGGGGTCAGGCCCGGCTCGGTGACGATGTAGGATTCGAAATAGAGCACCCGCTCGAGCTGCTTCAGCTGCATGTCGAGCAGCAGGCCGATGCGGCTCGGCAGCGACTTCAGGAACCAGATATGGGCGACCGGCGCGGCCAGCTCGATATGGCCCATCCGCTCGCGGCGGACCTTCGAGACAGTGACCTCGACGCCGCACTTCTCGCAGACGATGCCCTTATATTTCATGCGCTTGTACTTGCCGCACAGGCACTCGTAATCCTTGATCGGACCGAAGATGCGGGCGCAGAACAGGCCGTCACGCTCGGGCTTGAACGTGCGGTAGTTGATCGTCTCCGGCTTCTTGATCTCGCCGAACGACCAGGAGCGGATGCGCTCCGGCGACGCGATGCCGATGCGGATCTGGTCGAAGGTCTCCGGCTTGGCGACCGGGTTCGCGAAGTTGGTCAGTTCATTCATGGTCGTGTCCCTTCAGGGAAATTCTTTTGGCAGGCGGGCGAGGCGAGGGGCGGTCCGAGGACCGCCCGGATGCCTATTCCGCCGCCTCGGCGAAGTCGTCGTCCTCGATGATGCTGTTCAGCTCGACGTTGAGACCGAGCGAGCGCATCTCCTTCACCAGCACGTTGAAGCTCTCGGGGATGCCGGCCTCGAACGTGTCGTCGCCCTTGACGATCGCCTCGTAGACCTTGGTGCGGCCGATCACGTCGTCCGACTTCACCGTCAGCATCTCCTGCAGCGTATAAGCGGCGCCATAGGCCTGGAGCGCCCAGACCTCCATCTCGCCGAAACGCTGGCCGCCGAACTGCGCCTTGCCGCCCAGCGGCTGCTGGGTGACCAGGCTGTATGGTCCGATCGAGCGGGCGTGGATCTTGTCGTCGACCAGATGGTGCAGCTTCAGCATGTAGATGTAGCCGACCGTCACCTTGCGGTCGAACGGCTCGCCGGTGCGGCCGTCGAACAGGGTGACCTGACCCGACTGATCGAGGCCGGCCTTCTCCAGCATGTCGGAGACGTCGGCTTCCTTGGCGCCGTCGAACACCGGCGTGCCCATCGGGATGCCGGTCGTCAGGTTCGAGGCCAGCTCGAGCAGCTGCTCGTCCTCGCGCCCGTCGATATCGCCATGATAGGCCTTGCCGTAGATGTCCTTCAGCTTGGAGCGGAGCGGCTTGACGTCCGCGCCGGCATCCTTGCCCTTGGCATGGATCGTGTCGAGCAGCTCCGCGACCTGCTTGCCGAGGCCGCGCGCGGCCCAGCCGAGATGGGTCTCGAAGATCTGGCCGACGTTCATGCGCGACGGCACGCCGAGCGGGTTCAGGACGATGTCGGCCGGCGTCCCGTCCTCGAGGAAGGGCATGTCCTCCTCGGGCAGGATGCGGCTGATCACGCCCTTATTGCCGTGGCGGCCGGCCATCTTGTCGCCCGGCTGCAGCTTGCGCTTCACCGCGACGAACACCTTGACCATCTTGAGCACGCCCGGCGGCAGCTCGTCGCCGCGCTCGAGCTTCTCGATCCGGTCCTCGAGCCGGCGGCGGATCGCGGTCTCGGCCTCGTCATACTGGGCACGGACCGCTTCCAGATCGGCCTGGCGCTTGTCCTCCTTGACGGCGAACTTCCACCACTCGTGCGGCTCGACGCTGTCGAGCGCCTCGGCGTCGATCTCGGCGCCCTTCTTGACACCCTTCGGCGCGGCGGTGCCGACCTGGCCGAGCAGCATCTCGCGCAGACGCGCATAGGTCGAACGCTTCAGGATCGAGCGCTCGTCCTCGGCGTCCTTGCGGAGCCGGTCCTTCTCCTCGGCCTGGATGGCGCGGGTGCGGTCGTCGATGTCGATGCCGTGCCGGTTGAACACGCGCACCTCGACAATCGTGCCCGACACGCCCGGCGGCAGCCGCAGCGAGGTGTCGCGGACGTCCGACGCCTTCTCGCCGAAGATGGCGCGGAGCAGCTTCTCCTCCGGCGTCATCGGGCTCTCGCCCTTCGGCGTGATCTTGCCGACCAGGATGTCGCCCGGCTCGACCTCGGCGCCGATATAGACGATGCCGGCCTCGTCGAGGTTGCGCAGCGCCTCCTCGCCGACGTTCGGGATGTCGCGGGTGATGTCCTCGGGCCCGAGCTTGGTGTCGCGGGCCATCACCTCGAACTCTTCAATGTGAATCGAGGTGAAGACGTCGTCCTTCACGATCCGCTCGGAGATCAGGATCGAGTCCTCGAAATTGTACCCGTTCCACGGCATGAACGCGACCAGCACGTTGCGGCCAAGCGCGAGCTCGCCGAGATCGGTCGACGGACCGTCGGCGATGACGTCGCCCTGCTGGACATAGTCGCCCTTCTTCACCAGCGGACGCTGATTGATGCAGGTGTTCTGGTTCGACCGCTGGAACTTCATCAGCGTGTAGATGTCGACGCCCGACTTGCCGGCCTCGACGTCGCCGGTGGCGCGCACGACGATGCGGGCGGCGTCGACCTGATCGACGATGCCGGACCGGCGGGCGGCGATGGCGGCGCCGGAATCGCGGGCGACCGTCTCTTCCATGCCGGTGCCGACGAACGGCGCCTCGGCGCGGACCAGCGGCACCGCCTGGCGCTGCATGTTCGAGCCCATCAGCGCGCGGTTGGCGTCGTCATTCTCGAGGAACGGAATGAGCGAGGCGGCGACCGAGACGAGCTGCTTCGGGCTGACGTCCATCAGCGTGATCTGGTCGCGCGGGGCCATCAGGAAGTCGCCGGCGCGCCGCGAGGAGACGATCTCCTCGAGGAACGAGCCGTCCTTGGCGAGCTCGGCATTGGCCTGGGCGATGGTGTGCTTCGCCTCTTCCATCGCCGACAGATAGACGACCTCGGTCGTCACCTTGCCGTCGACGACGCGGCGGTAAGGCGTCTCGATGAAGCCATATTTGTTGACCCGGCTGAACGAGGCGAGGCTGTTGATCAGGCCGATGTTCGGGCCTTCCGGCGTCTCGATCGGGCAGATCCGGCCATAATGGGTCGGGTGGACGTCGCGCACCTCGAAGCCCGCGCGCTCGCGGGTGAGGCCGCCCGGCCCGAGCGCCGAGACGCGGCGCTTGTGGGTGACTTCGGACAGCGGGTTGGTCTGGTCCATGAACTGCGACAGCTGGGACGAGCCGAAGAACTCGCGCACCGCGGCCACCGCCGGCTTGGCGTTGATCAGGTCATTCGGCATCACCGTCGACACGTCGACCGACGACATCCGCTCCTTCACCGCGCGCTCCATGCGCAGCAGGCCGACGCGATACTGGTTCTCGAGCAGCTCGCCGACTGAGCGGACGCGGCGGTTGCCGAGATTGTCGATGTCGTCGATCTCGCCCTTGCCGTCCTTGAGGCCGACCAGGGTCTTCACGACCGCGATGATGTCCTCCTTGCGGAGCGTCGTCACCGTATCCTCGGCGTCGAGGTCGAGGCGCATGTTGAGCTTGACGCGGCCGACCGCGGACAGGTCGTAGCGCTCCGGATCGAAGAACAGGCCGGCGAACAGCGCCTCGGCGGTCTCGCGGGTCGGCGGCTCGCCCGGGCGCATGACGCGATAGATGTCGGACAGGGCCTGGTCGCGGTCCTCGGCCTTGTCGGCCTTCAGCGTGTTGCGGATCCAGGCGCCGGTGTTGACGTGATCGATGTCGAGCAGCTCGATCCGGTCGATGCCGGCCTTGTCGAGCTTCTCGAGATTCTCGGCCGAGACCTCGTCGCCGGCTTCGATGTAGATCTCGCCGGTCGACTCGTTGATCAGGTCGAACGCGCTGTAGCGGCCGAAAATCTCCTCGGTCGGGATCAGCAGATTCTCGAGCCCGTCCTTGCCGGCCTTGTTGGCCGCGCGCGGGCTGATCTTCTGCCCGGCCGGGAACACCACCTCGCCGCTATCGGCATTGATGATGTCGAACTGCGGCTTGTTGCCGCGCCACTGCTCGGCGACGAACGGGACCTGCCAGCCGCCCTTGCCGCGGACGAAGGTCACGCGGTCGTAGAAGGTGTTGAGGATCTCCTCGCTCGACATGTCGAGGGCGTGGAGCAGGGCGGTGACCGGCAGCTTGCGCTTGCGGTCGATGCGGACGTTGACAATGTCCTTGGCGTCGAACTCGAAGTCGAGCCACGAGCCGCGATAGGGGATGACCCGCGCGGCGAAGAGATACTTGCCCGAGGCGTGGGTCTTGCCGCGATCATGGTCGAACAGCACGCCCGGCGAACGGTGCATCTGGCTGACGATCACGCGCTCGGTGCCGTTGACGATGAACGTGCCGTTCTTCGTCATCAGCGGCATGTCGCCCATGTAGACGTCCTGCTCCTTGATATCGCGGACGGAGCGGGTCTCGGTGTCCGGGTCGACCTCGAACACGATCAGGCGCAGGGTCACGCGCATCGGCGCCGCATAGGTCATGCCGCGCTGGCGGCACTCGTCGGTGTCGTACTTCGGCTCTTCCAACTCGTAATGGACGAAATCCAGCTCGGCGGTGCCGGCGAAGTCGCGGATCGGGAAGACCGAGCGCAGCGTCTTCTCGAGGCCGGACACATAGCCGTCCTGCGGGCGCGAGCGCAGGAACTGCTCGTAGCTCTCGCGCTGGACCTCGATCAGGTTCGGCATTTCCGACACTTCGTGGATGTTGCCGAAGATCTTGCGGATACGCTTGGATGCGGTCGGACGGGTTTCCGGAGCCGGAGCAGCCTTGGTCGCCATGGATGTTTTCTTTCGCCCTCTGTCCCGGCGGAAGGCCGGGAATTTTCGTCAGAATGTCTTCCGGCCGCGCCAGAAAAACACCTATTTCGGTGCGCTCAAACGCAAAAAGCCGCAGGTCTCCCGGGTGGAAACCGCAGCTTCAGCGTCTATGAAACCTCAGCCGATCAATGCGTTGAACGCGCTGCGCGACGGCGCGTCCTGTTCCGAAAGGCTGTGGTGAGGGGCGCTATCTAGGTGCGGTGCAGCAAAATGTAAAGCCCCCGGGACGGCGCGGCCGGCGCAAAAATGGCGTTTTGCCGAGGCCCGGCCCGCCACGCGGTGGGGCTTGATCCATGTTTCGTTTCGCCGTCTTCGCGGAACAGCCCATCGCGCTTCCTGCGACGAGCCGAGCCCATCTGTCCGGCGAAGTCGTTCCCCCCCTGATATGAAACAGCAATCACCCTCGCATCGCCGCGTGGCCGCCTTGCTCTTCGCCGCCGCCGCGCTCCCCTTCACCCCCAGCCTTGCCCAGGAAACGGCGACTCCTCCGCCCGTGGCGGTGACGCCGCCGCCGGTCGTGGTGACGCCGCCGGCTCCAGTCTCGACGGCACCACCGGTCGTCGCACCGACGCCGCCCCGCGCCACCCCGGCAGAGCAACCGGCCGCGCAACGGACGACCACGCGTAGGACGACCAGGACCACCACGACCCGGACGACGAGTGCGGCCGCCACCCGGAGCGCGCCCGCCCG
>JAYRLF010000605.1:0-1513 GCA_041905385.1 Allosphingosinicella sp. | reverse complement strand
ACGACGACGGCGCCCGCACGTTCGTGGTCCGTCCCATCGCCGGGACGGGGCCGCGCGGCCGCACCGACGACGAGGACAGCCGGCTCGAGGCCGAGCTGCTGACCGACGGTAAGGAGCAGGCCGAGCATCTGATGCTGGTCGATCTCGCCCGCAACGACGTCGCCCGGATCAGCGAGGTCGGCACGCGCGAGGTCGGCGCCCTGATGCGGCTCGAACGCTTCGCCCGGGTCATGCATCTCGTGTCGAGCGTGACCGGCACGCTCCGCGCCAGCTATGACGCCTTCCACGCGATCCAGGCCTGCCTGAACATGGGCACCTTGACCGGCACGCCGAAAATCCGTGCAACCCAGTTGCTGCGCGAGGCGGAACGGACCAAGCGGGGGCCCTATGGCGGCGCGGTCGGCTGGATCAACGGCGAGGGATGCATGGACAGCGCGGTGGTGATCCGCAGTGCGGTGGTGCGGGACGGCACCGCCTTCGTCCGGGCCGGCGCCGGCATCGTCCACGATTCCGACCCGAAGGCGGAAGCCGACGAGACCAAGCGCAAGGCGTCGGCCTTGCTTTCGGTGCTGGCGGGCGCGCGATGACGAAGCCGATCGTCCTGGTCGGCCTGCCCGGGGCGGGCAAGACGACGGTCGGCCGGTCGCTGGCGCGCCGGCTCGGAATCGTCTTTCGCGACAGCGACGTCGAGATCGAGGAACGGACCGGACTCAAGATCGCCGATTATTTCCGCACCCATGGCGAGCCCGCCTTCCGCGCCCTCGAACGCGAGGTGATCGCCGAGCAGATCCTGCGGGGGAACCGGGTGATCGCCTTGGGCGGCGGCGCCTTCCAGGACCCGCAAACGCGCGCCCTCGCCCTCGACAAGGCGCTCACCGTCTGGATCGACCTGCCGCGCGAGATCCTGCTCCAGCGTCTCGGCAAGTCGAACAAGCGGCCGCTCTTCCTCGGCCGCGACAAGGCCGAGGTGCTGGATGAGCTGGCCGCGGCGCGCGGCGCCGCCTTTGCCGAGGCGCATCTGCGCGTCACCGAGGCTACGGCCGATGCGGTCGTCACGGCGCTGGCGGCGCGGGACGAAGGAGCGCAAGGGTGAAGCCGGTCGTCCTCGTCGACAATCTCGACAGCTTCTCGTTCAACCTGGTCGAATCCTTCGAGCGGCTTGGCTGCGCGGTCCAGGTGCTGCGCAACGGCGTTGCCGCCTCCGTGGCGCTGGACGCCGCGATCGCGCGCGACGCGATGATCGTGATCTCGCCCGGGCCCGGAACGCCGCGCGACGCCGGCTGCTGCCTCGAGCTGATCGCGCTCGCCAAGGGCAAGGTGCCGCTCGCCGGAATCTGCCTCGGCCACCAGGCGATCATCGAGGAAGCGGGCGGCCGGGTCGGCCACGCGCCGGAGCCGGTTCACGGCAAGGCCTCCTGGCTCGACCATGACGGCGAAGGGCCGCTGCGCGGCCTGGAAAGCCCGATCCGGATCGGCCGCTACCATTCGCTCAGCACGCGCGACGTGCCGAAGC
>JAYRLF010000190.1:0-7950 GCA_041905385.1 Allosphingosinicella sp. | reverse complement strand
AGATCGGACTGCATCTCGGTCGCGCCGCGATGGCCGCGCACCTGCGCGAGGCCGGTGATCCCCGGCTTGACGCAATGCCGGTCCCAATAGGTCGCGTCGATTTCCCAGAACAGCGAATCGCCCGCCGTCGATTGCAGCGCATGCGGCCGCGGCCCGACCAGGCTCATCTCGCCGCGCAGCACGTTCAACAGCTGGGGCAACTCGTCGAGACTGGTCCGGCGCAGGAAATGGCCGACCCGCGTGACGCGGTCGTCGCCGCGCGCGGTCGAGCGGCGCCCGGCGCCGTCGCTGCAGTCGACGCGCATGCTGCGGAACTTGAGCACGTCGAAGATCCGGCTCGACCGGCCGACCCGCGGCTGACGGAACAGGGCCGGACCCGGGCTTTCGAGCCTGATGGCGATGGCGATCAGGGCGAAGAGCGGCGTCAGCAGGATCAGGGCCGGCACGGTCAGGACGAGATCCAGGCATCGCTTCAGGACCCGGTTGCGCAGGCCGAGCGGCGAATGGCCGACGGTCACCGCCGTCTGGCCCTCGGACCGCCGCAGCGCCAGCGGTCCGAGCGGGTCGAGCTCAGGGATCAGCAGCTCGACCTCGGTGCCGCTCGCCTTCATGATCGCCGCCCAGACCGCCCGGCGGCCGGGCGAGCAGGCGATCACGACGCGGTCGCAATAGAGGATGGTGCGGGCCAGCCGATCGCGCATGATCGGATCGTCCCGGCACGGCGTGATGCCGAGCCTGGCGGCCTCGACCACGCGCTGCCCCGGGCCGGCCGGCGCGAACAGGTCGTCGAGGATCAGCAGCTCGTTGGTGAACTGCCAGCCGTAGAGCCGGCCGACCCAATGTCCGAATGCGGTGCGCCCGGCGAGGACGAACAGGATCGCCAGCAGCGAGGTCGTGCCGACGACGACGCGCGAGAACTCCGTGCTTACCTTCAGCGAGAACAGCATGCCGATGATGACCGCGAAGGTGAGCAGGAGCGCGCGGACGCCGAGCTTGGCGCTCTCCCGCGGCGACTTCAGCGCGTCGATCGAATAGGATTTGGTGAGCGCTCCGGTTGCCAGGAAGAGCGGCAGCGCGACGAGCAGCAGCTCCTTGCCGCCGCTCGGCGCCGGGCTGCCGAACCGGATCCAGGTGGCCGCGACGAAGGCGGACAGCAGAGCGGCGGCATCGACGAACGCGAGCGCGGCGTACATCGACAGCCTGCGTATCTCCTTCGACGTCGAGAAGACCGGACGGGACTCGACGAGCGTGTTGCTCCGGACCAGAACCCGACCGGGGCTGGTGCGCGCCACGGGCTGCAGCGCCTGGCGTTCGAGCACAACTTCGCTCGTCACGCCCTCGTCACGTTCGAAGAGATCCATGCAGATTAGATCTGCGCGCCGTGAACACGATGAAAAATCCGGCAAAATCCCGGAACTGGCCTTGACTTCGTCGCGTCTTAGACTAGGGAATTTAGAACAGGCTACGAAGCCGGACCGTGCTGTTGGCCCAGCTTTCTAAAGGTTAACTTACTTTGGCGTCGATTTATGTTTTCGTTATTAGACAGCCCTCGGAGCGCTGAAACCAGACGCTCAGAAAAGACAAGGGAACTGTCCACGGACGCCTTAAGCTCAAGTGATCCTGCCCTGAATCCGGAAAATTCCCGGACAATGCGTCCGGACCCAGCCGAGTCCGCGCGTTGGCACGTACCGCCCCGTGCTGCCCGCGGACAGATGATGGAGGCCGCAAGCGGCCAAATCGAGAAGGAGGCGAATCGGAGCATTTTGAACTGATGACGGCGCGTTCGCCTTGCGGCGCACGGGCCATCCAGGGAGCATCAGCGAGTTGAGCTTACAGGAAAGTCTGAAAAGGCTGGCCGTCTACGCGTGCTACGCGCTGGCCTATGTGCTGCTTCGCGAAGCCGAGGCGCCATGGGGCGATGGGCGATTCAGCCTCTTGCGCCCGGAGGCGGGCCTTTGCTTCGCCTTCCTCTGGCTGCAGGGCGCGCCGCGCGCGCTGCCGCTCGCGCTCGCGACATTTGCGGCCGAATCGATCCGGAACGGCCTCGCGCTCGGCGCCCTTGAACCCTTGCCGGCCGCCGCCGCTGCAGTTCAGCCGCTCGTCTTCGGTGCTGTTATCGCGCTGGTCAGGGCGGTCGAACCCCGTTTGCGTGGCGGACTCGACATGGCCGCCCTGCCCGTCATCATCGCGGCCATCGGCGCATCCCTCCTGACGGCGCTCGCGGTGCTGCCGATCGAGGCGCTGCGGCTCGATTCCGCTCCCATCAGACTGGTCTGGGCCAGCCTGGCAACAGGAGTCGGGGCCCTGCTCGGAACGCTGCTCGTGGCGCCTTTTCTGGTCGCCCCGCGGGCCGGCGCGCCGATCTGGGCGATCGAGGCACCGGAGCGGCCGCGATTTTCCGCGCTGCCGGAATTCGCCTTCTGCCTCGCGGCGGGGATCGGCCTTTCGATCGTCCTGTTCGCCGAAGGCTATGGCGTGCGGGTCGTCCCCCTGCTGCTCGCGCTTTCCTGGATCGCTTTCCGCTACGGGCGTGGCCTGGCGTCGCTGGCGACGATCATCGGATCGGTGCCGATCCTGTGGCTCACCGCGCGCCTGGTTCCGGAGACCCAGGTGCTCGGCCCGCATCTCGGCCTCGTCTCCACCGTGATCGTCGGCCAGCTGATCGGGGCGATCACGGACAGGCTGCGCGCCTTTTCGCAGGAAGAGCGGCGGCGCGCGGCCGAGCCGCCGGCGCCGCCCATGTCGCGCGCCGCGATCCACGAGGTCGCGCAGCCGCTGTCGATCCTGGTGATGGAAAGCGCGCGCCTGGCCCGCCGGCCCGAATCACCGCCGGACAGCCTCGCGGCGATCAACCAGGCGGCGGAGCGGCTGCGGGCGCTGCTCGAGCGCAACCGCGAGCTCGCCGAAGCCGCGGAGGGCGACCAGCCGGGGATCGCGGGCGACGAAGGTGCCGACAGCCCCGCCTCCGGCCCGTCGGCCGCGCCGCCGGACTCGTCGATCACAGTCCGGCCACGTTTCACCGCTCAGCCACTGGACTCGGGACCCGTATCGCTGGCCGAAGGGAAAGCGGGTGAGCAACGTTCTGGATCCAGCGGACCAGTCCTTCGGCCGGGAGCTGCGATCAAGAATGTCTGACCAGATCTACATCGTCGACGATGACATCGAACATGGCCGCGCCGTCGCCAGGCTGCTCGGCGACGAGGGCCATGCGGCCGAACTGTTCCACGATCCGCGTCGCTTCCTCGACGATTATGTGCCGAACGGCGCCTGCTGCGTGCTGACCGACGTCAAGATGCCGCAGATGGATGGCTTCGAGCTGGTGTCCGGTCTCAAGGCGCGCGATTCGGCGGCCGCGGTGATCCTGATGACCGGCTGGCCGCGGGCGTCCGACGCGGTGGATGCCGTCCGCCAGTTCGAGGCGCTCGACTATCTCAGCAAGCCGATCGACCGCGACCGGCTCGTCACTGCGATCGAGGAGGGGCTTCGCTGGAGCGCCGGCCGGCGCGCGGCGGAAGCGCGGTTGAACGCCCTGACCCGCCGCGAGCGGCAGGTGTTCGACCTGTTGGTACAGGGCCATACCAACAAGTCGATCGCGGCCGAGCTCGGCCTCAGCCCGAAAACGGTCGAGGATCACCGCGCCGCCGTGATGAGCAAGACCCACAGCGGCAGCGTCGCCAGCCTGGTCAAATTGGCGCGCGGCCTGCAGGCCAAGGGGCCTGACGCGAACGGTGCCGCGCAACCCGCCGCGGAGGCGAAACCGAGTGGATCGAGCCGACCGCCCGTGCCGGCCGCCATGAGCGGGCTCGCGTCCGGCTGACCAGGCCTTGCGCAGGCGAAGCGGCCTGCGGTTCCGATCTTTACCAAAGCGCGCTAGAGGAGCCGGCACGCGCCCGTAGCTCAGTTGGATAGAGCACGAGCCTTCTAAGCTTGGGGCCGCAGGTTCGAATCCTGCCGGGCGCGCCAATTCTTCCGGGTTTGCAGGTGCGTTCTCAGGCATCGCTCATTGCGGGCTCGCGCTCCCGCTCCTTCGTTTCGCGAATCGGCGCGCGCGTCATCGTCTGCCTGATGAACTCCCGCATGAGCGGCGCGGCGGCGGCCGAATGGGTCTCGAGCAGCTTGTGGCCCCCATCGAGGATATGGGCCTCCATCCGCGGCAGCGCCTCCATCCAGGTCTGGACCTCCGCAAGATCGAAGAACGGGTCGTGGCGCGCCCAGATCATCAAGGCGGGCGGCTGCCGGCGCGCGAGATAGTGGGCGATCTCGCCGAACCGGGCGACGTGATTGGCATAATCCCTCACCTGCGCCCGCTGCGTCTCCATCCGGCCCGGCAACTGCATCACCCGCCAGTCCTCCTCCCAGATCTCGGCCGGGATCCGCGCCGCCACGTCGGGCGGCATGCCGCCGAGATAACCGTTGCGAACGCCCTCGAGGGTCAAGTGCGCGGTCGCGGCCGCCTCGTTGTCGGAATCGGGATGGGTCCAATAGTCGAACACGGGCTTCCACTGCGGGCCGAGCCCGGTGAGGTGGGCGTTGGCGTTCTGGACGATCAGTCCCAGCACCAGATCGGGCGACTCCATCGCGATCTGGAAAGCCGGCGGCGCGCCGAAATCGTGCAGATAGATGAAGCGCGGCCCGACCCCGAGCCGGTCGAGCAGCTCGGAGACGGCCTCGGCAAAGCCGGAGAAGGTCGGCGACGGCAGCGGCTCCGACGCGCCATAGCCGGGCAGATCGGGCGCGATCAGGAACGCGGCCTGCGTCAGCGCCGGCAGGATCCCGCGAAAATAGTCGGCCGAGCCCGGAAAGCCGTGCAGCAGCAACAGCGCCGGCCTGTTCCTGTCGCCCGCCGTGACGAAGGCCAGCTCCGTTCCGCCGGACAGTCGGATCTTTTGCCGGGCCGCTGGACGCATGACTAGACTCCTCTCGTCGCTCTCGTGAGTCGACATTCCCGCGGGGTTGCCCCGCGAGGCGTGCAAAGACCCGGGACAAAGCCTTGCGCGCCGTCACAAGCCAACGGGGCAGCTCCCCGCGGAGTTCCGCGGCCTCTTGCGGCCCCCGCAGAGGGAGGCCATGCTCGAGCCGGTGCCGGCAACCGCGAAGGGGAATGTCCGATGCATATTCTCGCCTCTCTCCTGCTCGTCGCAGCCGCGGATCCCGCGATCGGCGCGGCCACCGCGCCGGCGACGGCCGCAAGTCAGCGGAGCGGGCTCTGGATTGCCGATACGGAATTTCTGCCGGCCGACATCGCCAGCGCCGAACAGAGCTTCGACGCCGAGACCGCCGACCCGAACGTCGTGATCACGCTCACCGAGCCGGGGCGCGTCAAGTTCGCCCGGGTGCAGCAGGGACTGGTCGAGCAGGTGCTCGAGATCCGCGTCGACGGCGAGCTGGTCGCCAGTCCGTTCCTGCTCGAGCCCATCCCCGGCAACCAGATGACCATCGAGGGAAGCTTCACCGTGGAAGAGGCAAAGGCCTTGGCCCGCCGGATCTTGCCGCCGCGGCGCTCGTGATCAGGGAACAGCGTTGGCAGTGCGGTCCGGCCGGTAAAAGTGGGGGTGGGATGATCCGAGTTGGCGTGAACAGTCTCTCGCTGATCGTGGCCATGATGGGCGCGATGCCGGCGGTGGCGCAGGACCAGGCTGCCGCCGACGCGGCAATTGCAGAGCGCATGATGGCGGAGGTGTCCCCGGTGCGCACGGAACGCATCGTCCTCTGGGCGCAGCCGGACGTAATTCCCTCGGATCAGGCACAAGCGCTCGCGGCGGAGCTGGACGCCGGCCTGGCGGCGATCGAACAGGTGACCGGCGAGCAGGTGGACCAGGCGCATTATGGCGGGCGAGCAGTCCACGTGTTCGTCAGCGGCCGCGTCGGCGCCTCGCACGTCTATGGCGGCTATGCCCATCCGCGTTTCAACAAGCCCTATCTCTATCTCAACCCGCAGCGGGTGCGGAACCGCGCCGCGCCTTATCTGCACGAGCTCACCCACATCGTGCTCTGGCGCTTCGGATCGCATTCGCTGCGCGAGGGATTCGCCTCCTATGTGGAGGGGCGACTCGCCGATGAAGGTGTGGGCTACAATTCCGGCGTGTTCGGGCCCGGCCCACGCGCCGACGTGGACAGGGCGGCCGCCGACGTCATCGCAACCGGGACGGGCGCGCTCGTGCTGCCATGGATCGGCCGCTCGGGCGCGACCGAGCCGGCCATCACCAGCTCCGAGAGCCCGGAGACGCGCGCCGCCTTCTACCTGCTCACGCGCTCGTTCGTGCAGCATCTGCTCGACGGAATCGACGTGCCAACCTTCATTCGTCTCTACCGCGCCGAGGATACGGAGGCCTCCTATCGCGATCTCACCGGCCGGTCGCTCGACGAGTGGCGAGCATCCTGGCGCGCCGCACTGGCGCGTTGAGGCCCGCCGCAGGCTCGAGCGGCAAGGTTCAGCGCAGCTTCATGACGCAGGCGGAATGATCCGCTCCGATTGACGGAGAGCTCGGCCGTGCGGATCAAGGTTTCGAAGGCGGCGCGCGCGCTGCTGCTTGTCCCGGTTACGCTCGGTCTGCAGGCGCAGCGCGCGCCGGAGGATTGCAGCGCCAGGGCGGAGACCGGGGTCCATATCGAGCCGATCCTGCTGCTCGCGACCGAGCCCGGGCTGCGCACCCAGGTGGTGAACGGCAATGTCATCGCCGAGGAGGTGATGCAGGTCGCCACCGAAGGCTGGCGCTTGCGCAACGCGCTCGGTCTCGCCGACGAGGGGCTCGAATTCCCGGCCGGGACCCCGCTCGAAGCGGCGTATCGGTCGCGGGAACGGCGATGCCTGCCGCATGCCCCGGGCGCGCGCGACACGGAGAGCGCGCGGGCCCCGCGCCGGATGCCCGGGCGCGGCCGGCTCGCCTGCCTGGTCGATGCCGACGGCGACGGCCGCTTCGAGCAGGTCAGGATGTACGGCACCGATTATGCGATGCACGTGCCCCAGGAGCGGCTCTACCGCACCATCGCCTTGCCGTCGCCGGCGGTGCTCGAGCCGGACCCCTTTGGCGACCGCCTGAGCCGGCGCCGCTTCACGCGCCGGCTGTCGATCGGCACGGTCCAGGGCGATCGGGTCCGGTTCATCGTCAGCCACCGCGTCGACAACCGCATCGACAATCGGGACGAGGGCGTCTGGGACGAGGCGCCGGGCGGCGGCCATGTCTATCGCCTGCAGCCACAACTGCCGATCCCGCTCCAATATGCGGGCCAGGACCCGAGCGCCAATTCGCTGAGCGGCGAGATGGTGCGGCTGGTCGAGGGCGAAACGATCGAGGTCGGCGGGCTCAGGCTGATGGTCGAGGGCGACAGCCCGAGCTTCCCCGGCATGCTGTCGCTGCGGGCGTCGGCGCCGCGCTTCCCGCGCTGGATCCATTTCGGCTGCGGCGGGCGATCGCTGCGGGTCGGCACGGACGCGGAGTGAAGGCGAAGCGGATCGGCCTCATCCGGCCGCGCACTCGCCCTCCCGACGACCGCCGAGGCTGCCGATGCCGAGGATGATCCGGCCGCGGCGGGAGAAGGTCAGCGCCTGCCAGCGGCCGCTATTGCCGATCGCGGTCCGGCTCCTGAGGAAGGTGAGATGGAGCAGCTCATATTGCTCCGGATCGATCTGCCCGCGATCGATCAGGCAGGACCATTGCGCGACATTCCATTCATAGTCGCGGCCGACGCCGTCCTGGTCGATCGTGCCGGCCAGCGCGCCGTACCAGGCAAGGATCGCACGCAGCCGCGGCCAGCGCTCGGCCTCGGGCATCGCCGCCAATTTCCGGCGTAGCCTTGCGATGTCCTCGTCCGCCGGCAGCCGCGTCTGCTGGACGATCGTGTCGATCGCCCAGCGCACCTTGCGCATCGTGATCGGACCGGACGGAAAGACCCGCAGCAGCTCGCTGCGCACGAACAGGAGCAGCCGGACATAGGCGTCCGCCTGGACCT
>JAYRLF010000189.1:0-7993 GCA_041905385.1 Allosphingosinicella sp. | reverse complement strand
TCGACGACGTCGTCGACCGGGCCGAATTCCGCAGCCTCGGCGCGGATTCGCTCGACCTGATCGAGATGACCTTGCTGCTCGAGCAGCAGTTCGACGTGCAGATTCCGGATGACGAAGCGCATCGCTGCACGACCGTCGGGGAGGCGATCGCGCTCGTGCGCAATGCGCGAGCGGCCGATATTGTCGAAGTGAGCGTCAGCGTGACCGCGGGAGCCTGATGGCCCGACGGCGGTCGAGGAGAGGATGCTGCAAAGGCGGTCCTGTTCGAAGGAGGGAACGCCCATGTCCGCCGAGGAAGCAGACTATTTCCAGCGGCGCGCCGAGGAGGAGGTCGAACGCGCCCGCTTGTCAGACGACCCGATCGTCGTCCATTTTCACTATGCCCTGTCCGAGCTCTTCTTCGAACGGCTGCGCAATGGGGCTGCGCCGGCCTGACGGGGAGGCCGGGGCGCGTTGGGGGAGTGACGGATGACCTATGGGCTCGGCCTGCTGCTCGACGAAGGGCTGGTGCTGATCGCCGACACGCGCACCAATGCCGGCATCGACAATGTCTCCGCCTATCAGAAGCTGCACTGCCTGACCGATCGGCCTGACCGCGAGATCTACGCGATCTGCTCAGGCAGCCTCTCGGCCAGCCAGTCCGCGCTCGGCAAGCTGCTCGAAGGCGAGCAGACGGCCGGGATGGCGCGCCCGCTCGACACGGCCGCGTCGATGTTCGCCGCCGCGGAGCTGGTCGGCGACGCGGTGCGGGACGCCAACCGGCGGATCGGCGAGGCGCTCGCGCCGGCGAAGAAGGCGGCGACCTGTTTCCTGCTCGGCGGCCGGATCGGCGACGCCCCGCCGCGGCTGTTCCTGATCTATGAGGAAGGCAATTTCATCGAGTGCAAGGCCGACATGCCCTATCTGCAGATCGGCGAGACCAAATATGGCCGGCCGATCCTCGATCGCACGATGCGGCGGTCGACGCCCCTGCCCGCCGCCGTCAAAATCGCCTTGCTCTCGTTCGATTCGGCGATGCGATCGAACCTCGCCGTGTCGCGGCCGCTCGACCTGATCGTGATGCATGCCGACCGCTCGGAGCCGACCTATGCGACGCGGATCGAAAAGGACGACGCCTATTTCAACGATTTGTCGGCGCGCTGGTCGGCGTTGCTGACCGAGGCGACACTCGCCATTCCCGACCCCGTCTTCATGGAACGGCAGGAGCCCGCCCCACTGACCCTGGTCGGCACCGACGCCAATCACCCGTTGCGGCGGGCAAGCTCATAGGATGGCAGGCACCGGTCGCCGGGTGCCTGGAACCCATCATAGCAAAGGCTCCGGATCATCCGCGTGACCGGGTGGTTCGGCCCGCAATAGCGGTCGGCCCGGGCGATACTGTAGGCGGTGTCGCCCCAGACGTTGCGCTGGTCGATCCGCGCGCCGCCGTCGATCAGAGTCCGCGCCATCAGCATCATCTGCCGCTGGTCGTGCCGCCGATCCCATTCGCAACGCTCGAGCAGCTTGTGCAGAGCGAGATTGCCCTCGCCGTCGACGCCGGCATTGGGATTCCAGCCGGCCGCGAGCAGGCGTTCGATCGCCGAGACATCCATCCGGCGGACCGCATTCGCAGCATCGCGCTGGCCGAAGGGGCGGACCTCGTTCGCGGACGCGCCCTGCCGGGCCGGAGTCAAGGCGACGACGATCACCGTCGCGGCCAGGACGAATATTCCGGCGACGGCCACGAACCGGAAACGCCGGTGCGGCATCGCCTCGGCCTGGACGGCGGCGCCCTGCTTTGATTCTGCCGCCTCCAGTGCCGGTATGTCGGCGGGCGGCAGATTTGCTGACGGGACAGTCGATTGGTCGAGCCGGACCGGCACGGCGAGCCGGTAGCCGACGCCGGGCACCGTCTCGATGATGCCGCATCCTCCCTTGCCGTCGCCCAGCGCTGCGCGCAGCTTATGTATCGCGGTCGGGAGCGAAGCCTCGACCACGGTGACGTTTGGCCAAATTCGTTCGAGCAGCTCATCCTTCGAGACCAGCTCACCCGCGTGAACCAGCAGCTCGCGCAGGATCTCGAGCGGCTTGGTTTCCACCGAGACGCGCTTTGCATCGACGGTCAGCAACCAATTCGCCTCGTCGAATTGACAGTTTGCGAAGGACCAGTGGCGCGGTAGGCGCCGGGCGGCGGCATTGGGCCTGACTTCGCCCATGGGAGCCCCTTTAGAAAAGCTTTAGAACTCCTTCATGGCAGCGACCGGCCGCATTGTGCAAGACTGAGCGCAAGAGTCGGAGGAGCCCGGAAAACCTGCCCCGATCCGGGACTTCGGGTCGATTGCTAACAAGCGATAACTTTACGGGCCCCCACCGCCTCATCACCGTCAACAGCTGAGCGCACGCGAAAGAGGCGCCACACAAGAGGGGGGCAGATCATGGCCGACTTTCCTGGCACCACCGGACCGGACACCTATACGGGCACGCCGGAACCCGACACGATCAACGGCCTCGAGGGCGACGACGTCCTGAACGGCGCCGACAGCGACGATTTGATCGACGGCGGCGCCGACAACGACATACTTCGCGGCCAGGGCGGCGCCGATCACCTGATCGGCGGCAGTGGCAACGACACGCTGATCGGCGCCTATAGCACTGCCTTCGGCGCGCAGCCCGGGGACCTCGCCGACCATCTCGAGGGCGGCACCGGCAATGACGTCTTGCGCGGTGGCGACGGCGACGACTGGCTCGAGGGCGGCGACGACAGCGACAATTTGCGCGGCGACGCCGGCAGTGACACGATGGACGGCGGCGCCGGCGAGGATTTCGTCAGCTATTTCTTCATCGCGCTCAACTTCGGCATCAGCTTCGATGGGCGCAATTTCGGAGCGACCTCGACCTTCACCGTCGACGATCCGCTCGGCGGCACCGACACCCTGTCGAACATCGAGCGGATCGGCATCGGCGGCACAGATTTCGACGATTTCCTCCAAGGCAGCCTCCATTTTACCGCGTCCGGCGGATTCTACGCCAACCAGATGGGTGGCAATGGCGGCAACGACGTGATTTACGGCGGGCCGAGCAACGACTTCATCGACGGCGGCGACGGCGACGATCTTATGCGCGGCTTCGGCGGCGACGACAGGCTCGTCGGCGGCAATGGCAGCGACTATTTCAGCGGTGGCGCCGGGGTGGATTCGTTCGACGGCGGCGCGGAAGACCCACTTTCCACGACTTTCGGCGACAACAGCTTCGGCGACCGGATCAGCTTCTACGAAATCACGGCGACGCAAGGCGTGATCGCCGACCTACGCACCGGCGTGATCTCGAACGACGGCTTCGGCAATGCCGAGACAATGACCGGCATCGAAGGCCTCGGCGGCGACACCGCGTTCGCCGACACCTTCCACGGCAGCAGCGTTCGCAACCTCCTGCTCGGGTCGCGGGGCGACTCCCTCTACGGTTATGAGGAAGAGGATTTCTTCCAGCTCGCCGGCGCGCCGGCGATCGTCGACGGCGGCACCGGCACAGACTGGCTGCACATCGTCACCTTCGGTTACCTCCTGCCCGACGCCGACAGCGACGGCGAGGCCGAGCATAGCGGCGTCATGACCAATGGCTGGCAGGTCGACCTCGCGGCCGGCACGATCCTCGACGGTTTCGGCGACACCGGGTCGGTGGCGGGGATCGAGAATGTCATCGGCACGGAACTGGACGACAGGCTGTTCGGCGATGCCAATGCGAACCGGCTCGAAGGCGGCACCGGCAGCGACCTGCTGAGCGGCCTTGCCGGCAACGACACATTGCTCGGCGGCGACGGCGACGACTTTCTGATGCCCGGCTTCGGCGTCAACACGCTCGATGGCGGCAACGGGCTCGACCGCGCTTTCTTCTACATCCAGGCCAATTCGCCGGCGCTGTCGATCACCTACGGCACCGGCGCCGAGTCATCGAAGATTCTGGTCATGCAGAATGCGACGCGCGTCGCGGAGGTCACCCAATCCGGCGACAGCTATATCGTCACCGGCGTCGGCGCCTTCTCCTTCCTCGGCAGCAACACGCTGACCAATATCGAGCGCATCGCATTTTCGCCGGCGCCGCCGCCCGGCGAGCTCACCCCGGCGACGGGCTTCGCGGTGCTGGTGCTCGGCACCGGCGGAAATGACGATCTCGAGGGCAATGTCGGCAACGATCTGATCAATGCCGGCTCCGGCGACGACCTTGCCAGCGGCCTCGACGGCAACGACCTGCTGCGCGGCGAAGGCGGCGCCGATCACCTGATCGGCGGCGCCGGCGACGACATCCTGGTTGGCGCCTATAGCACCTCCTTTTTCCCGCAACCCGGCGACGGCGCAGACCATCTCGAAGGCGGCACCGGCAACGATTTGATGCGCGGCGGCGATGGCGACGACTGGCTGGAAGGCGGCGACGACAACGACAATCTGCGCGGCGATGCCGGCAGCGATACGCTTGACGGCGGTGCGGGCGTGGACTTCGTCAGCTTCGCGTTTGTCTCGCTCGGCTTTGGCATCGGCTTCGATGCGCGCAATTTCGGCGCGACCGCGACCTTCAGCGTCGCCGACCCCCTCGGCGGCACCGACACGGTGTCCAATGTCGAGCTGCTCGGCGTGACCGGCACCCCATTTGACGATTTCATCCGCGGCAGCCTCCATTTTGCCGGTGCGGGCGGCTTCTTCGCCAACCAGCTGTACGGCGACGGCGGCAACGACACGATCTTCGGCGGCCCGAACAACGACTTCATCAATGGCGGCCTCGGGGACGACAATCTCCGCGGCGAGGCCGGCGACGACACGCTGGATGGCGGTGACGGCAGCGACCTGATCCGCAGCGGCGCCGGCGTCGATACGATCATCGGAGGTTCGGAAGATCCGCTGTCGACGACCTTTGGACCGAACAGCTTCGGTGACCGGCTCAGTTTCTTCGAGGTGGCCGCAACCCAAGGTGTGATCGCCGATCTGCGCACCGGCATCATCTCGAACGACGGCTTCGGCAATGTCGAGACGATGACCGGGATCGAGAGCCTGGGCGGCGACACCGCTTTTGCCGACACCTTCCACGGCAATGACGGCCGCAACGCGATGCTCGGGTCGAAGGGCGACTTCCTCTACGGCTATGGCGAAGAGGATTTCTTCCAGCTCAGCGGCGCCGCGGCCATGCTCGACGGCGGCACTGGCATCGACTGGTTGACTCTCACCACCTTCGGCTACCTGCTTCCCGATTCGAACGGCGACGGCCTCGCCGAGAACAGTCCGGCCATGACCACTGGCTGGTCGGTCAACCTGTCGAACGGCACCATCGTCGACGGATTCGGCACGTCCGGCAGCGTCACCGGCATCGAGAATGTGACGGGAACGGAGCTCAACGATAGCCTGATCGGCAATTTCCAGGCCAATCGCCTGGAAGGCGGAGCAGGCGGCGATACCCTCCGCGGCAATGGCGGCGACGACATATTGATCGGCGGCGACGGCGACGATCTGATGCGCGGCGGCCGGGGCGTGGACAGTTTCGACGGCGGCGGCAACAGCCTCGTCCTGGGCAGCCAGCCCGGCGCATTCGGCGACCGGGTGAGCTTCTCGGAAATCGAGGCCACCCAGGGCGTTACGGCCGACCTCCGCACTGGCATCATCGCCAATGACGGGTTCGGCGATGCCGAGACCATGTCCGGCATCGAGAGCCTCGGCGCCGACACGGCTTATGCCGATACGCTGCACGGCGACGACAACCGCAACTTCATCTGGGGCGGCCCGGGCGACTTCCTCTACGGCCATGGCGACGACGATTACATGCAGATGAGCGGCGCGGCCGCCGTGATGGACGGCGGCGATGGCGTCGATACGCTGACCATCTCGACCTTCGGCTACATGATTCCCGACAATAATGGCGACGGCTTCGCCGAGCAGTCGGCGGCGATGACCGCGGGCTGGTTCATCAATCTTCAGGGCGGCGGCGTGAGCGATGGCTTCGGCAATGGCGGCTTCGTCACCAATATCGAGAATGTGATCGGCACCGAGCTCAACGACACCTTGCTCGGCAACGGACAGGATAACCGACTCGAAGGCGGCGCCGGCGGCGACAACCTGCGCGGCAATGGCGGCAACGACACCTTGATCGGCGGCGATGGCGACGATCTGATGCGCGGCGGCAACGGCGTCGACACGTTCGACGGCGGCGGCAACACGCTCGTGTCCGGTAGCCAGCCGGGCGGCTTCGGCGACCGGGTCAGCTTCTCCGAGATCCAGGCGACTCAGGGCGCATATGCGGACCTGCGCACCGGGATCATCTCGAACGACGGCTTCGGCAATGCCGAGACGATGACCGGCATCGAGAGCCTCGGCGCGGACACCGCGTTTGCCGACACGCTTCACGGCGACGACAATGCCAACTTCATCTGGGGCGGCCCGGGCGATTTCCTCTACGGCCACGGTGGCGCCGACGATATGCAGATGAGCGGCGCGGCTGCCGTGATGGACGGCGGCGACGGCATCGACACGCTGACCGTCTCGACCTTCGGCTACATGATCCCGGACAATAATGGCGACGGCTTCGCCGAGCAGACACCGGCGATGGCAGTCGGGTGGACGATCGATCTCGACAACGGCACCGCGGTCGACGGCTTCAACAACAGTGGCAGCGTGCAGAATATCGAGAATGTCACTGCGACCGACCTCGCCGATACTGTCTTCGGCAGCAGCGCGAACAACGAGATCGACGGTGGTGGTGGCGACGACGAGCTGGCCGCCGGCGGTGGCGACGATGAGCTGACCGGCGGCGCGGGTAATGATGACCTCGATGGCGGCACTGGCAACGACACGGCGATGTTCTTCCTCGCGGCCGGGTCCGTCGGCACCTTGTCCGTGGTTTCGGGCACCGGGCCCGACGAGGGCAAGCAGCTCGTCCTCCTGTTCGACGGTGTGACCAGCACCCGCGTCGCGGAGATCACCACCTCCGGCGCGATCGTCACCGTCACCGGCCTCAATGCGGGTGCCGGCTTCGGCACCGACACCGTGACCAATGTCCAGCAGCTGGTCTTCGCCGGCGCTCCGGGCGATCCGAGCGGAGCCGCGGCGCTGTCGGTCGACGTCGCCGCGGTCACCGGCGTGGTTTCCGATGGCTATCTTGCCGGCGCCACCATCTTCATCGACGAGAATGGCAATGGCTTGCTCGATCCGGGCGAGGTCTCGACCATTTCCGACGCCGACGGCAATTTCGTCTTGCCCGAGCTCGGTTCCGGCAATCTGGTCGCGATCGGTGGCACCAGTACCGATACCGGCCTGGTCAACGAGCTCGTGCTGACCGCGCCCAATGGAGCGACGGTGGTCAATCCGTTGACCACGCTCGTCCTGGCGCTTGCCAAGCAGGAGGGCGTCGATCCCGGCGATGCCGAGGCCCAGGTCCTCGCCGCGCTCGGCCTCGATCCAGGTCTCGATTTGCTCGGCACCGATCTCATCGCAGCGGCGCAATCTGGCGATAGCGACGCGCTCGATGCACAAAAGGCGGCGGCGATTGTCGTCGCGATCCTGACTGCGGCTGAAGACGCGGGCGCCAATACGCCCGGTGCCGAGGGCGACGCCGTCGATGCGCTTGCCGGCCTGATCGCCGACGCGGCGGCGGGCGGCGACACCGTCGACCTTACCGACAGCGCCGTCATTGAGGAGGTGCTCGAAGCCGCAGCGCCGGGTGCCGGCGATCTCGGCGCGATCGCCGAGCAGGTCGCCGAGACGGCGGAGACGATCGACCAAGCCGAGACGCTCGAGGAGATCGCCGACAGCCAGGCCGAGGCCCTGCTCACGGGCAACGATCTCGACAACGTCCTGACCGGCGGCAATCAGGACGACGTACTGTCCGGGTTCGGCGGCAACGATCGATTGACGGGCGGCAACGGCGTCGACCGCGCAAGCGGGGGAACCGGAAGCGACGTCTTCATCCACCAGATCAATTCCGACAAGGTGGCCAGCAAGACCGGCCCGATCGCGCTCGATTTGATCCTCGATTTCCA
>JAYRLF010000188.1:0-8000 GCA_041905385.1 Allosphingosinicella sp. | reverse complement strand
AAATCGCGCACGACGCTCTAGGCGCTGCGCGGAGCCTCGGCCTCATGCTGGCCGAAGCCGCGCGCCGGATCCTCGGGCGGCCGCTGCCGGATCCAGCGGCTTGCGATCAGCTTGGTGCCTGCGATGAGCGGGCGGCCGGCGTGGCGGGTGCGCGGATCGGGCCGGCCGTCGGGCAGGGCATTGGCGAAGAGCAACATGTCGCCGGTGCGCCCCTTCACCGCCAGGCCGAGGTCGAGGAAGTCGGTCTCTCCGCCCTGATACTCCTGGTTGAGGAAGACGAGCGCGGTCAGGATCCGCTGGTTGGCCATGCCGGGCACGGCATCGAGATGCGGCCGATATTGCTGGCCGGGCGCATAGCGCAGTAGCTGCAGCGTCTCGCCCTGGGCGATCTCGGTGCCGGTCGCGGCGGCGATGCGGCGGTTGAGCGCGTGCACGAACGGCCATTCGGTGACGAGCTGGAAACCGGCGGCGTCGGAATCGCGGATCGGATCGCGGACGAAGCGTTTCTGGCCTTCGTGAAAGATCAGAGCCGGCCGGAAGCGGCTTGCCGCGAGCTCGGCAAGGAGGGCGCATTCCGGCTCGGTAAAAAGCTGCCGGAACAGCGCGATGTGGGGCGTTTCTCGAAGAATTTCGGACGCAGGGCAGCTGGCCGGATCGCCCTGATCGTCGATCGCCATGTCATCGATCAACGCGCGTTGGCGCGCCGCCATCGGATCGCGATCGGCCCAGGTTTCAAGCGCGGCCAGTGCCCCGGGCCAGTCGCGCGGGCCGCCGGTGCCGGTGGCGAGAAAGCCGGCATGGACCCGGCCGCCGTCGACATGGCCGGCATCCGAGGCAATTCGGAAATCCTCGCGCGCCGCCGCCAGGTCGCGCGGCAGCAGCCGTCCGTCGACGCGCCACAGGCCGCGTGCGAACATCGCCTCGCCGTCGCCGGCCCCGGCCGCACGGTCGAGCAAGGCGAGCGCCTCTGCTGTGCGGCCTTCCGTGGCGAGGGCGACGGCCTGGCGGGCGGCGCTGGGCTGGGACATGGGCGGCTTATGCCAAGCAGGCCGGCGTCAGGCCAGCGCGGCGTCCGGCTGGAGCTGGTCGGCGCTGAGGCCGAATTGCTCAAGGCTGTAGCGATGGCCGTGATGGTGCCGGGATCGGGCGAGGTAGGCGGCCATGCGCGCCTCTGCTTTGGCGGTCAGCTCGATTCCGAGAAACTCGTAGACGCGGCGGATCTCTGCGCGCCAATCTTCGTCCATGGATTCATATCGGAGGTCGAGCTGAGGCACGTCGGGACGGGACTGGCGGGTTTCGGCCGCGATCCGCTGGCGGAGCCGGGTTTTGCGCAGCCATTCGGCGCCGATCCAGGCGGGATCGACCATGTCCGACTGGATGCGCATCTGGTTCCAGACCAAGGAGGCCGAGGAACCCACGATCTTTACTAGATCGCGATCGAGGCAGAGTAAGCGGGCACCCGGAAAGGCGGTGAGCAAGGCAGGGAGATCCTCCATGAACTGGGGCGCCTTGAGGATCCAGGGTCGCCCGTTGGGCAAGCGACGTTGCCAAGCAATCGTCTGAAGCAGCGCCCTCAGTTCTTTGTAGAGAAAGCCTTTATCGGCCGCTTCCCACCAGGTCGTGAAGCGCGGCACGCGCCATTGCGCTTCGAATTGAGGCGGTCCGAACGCAAAGCTGAGCAGGCCGAATTCTTCCTCGGGCTCGCTCGGTCGAGTCGGATGGATCGCAGCGACGACCGGGTTGAATCGCTCGACTGCGGCCAGGGCAAGACGGGCCCGGATCGGACGGCTGTCCGGCCCGGTCCGACTGTCGCCGAACGGAACCGGATGCAGCGATTCGAACATCCTGGTATGGGCGAAGCGCCGATCGCATGCGAGCAGCCGCTGCAGTCGTGTCGTGCCCGAGCGCATCGAGCCGAGGATCACGATCGGCGGGGCAAGCGGCGTCTCCAATATCTCCGGATGGCGCTTCCAGAGTGCAGTGGCGCGCATGCGCGCACGCAGCACCTGCACGATCTGGCCATGGGCCATGGAAAGGCCGAGCGGGTTGAGCGCGGCTTCGTCGCGCAACGCCTCGACAAGAACGCGCATCGGTCGGCGCCAACCCGTATCCGGCCCGAGAAGGCTTGGATCACGGCCATTCAACGCTGCGGCTTCGAGTACATCCGCATCCATGACCGGTTGAGGAAACCATCCGCGGCGCCAGACCATGCGGAGAGCCTGATTGGCCCAACCCGCCAGCCTCGACGGCGCCTCACCCACCGCGCGGTCAGCTCTTCCGGCTCAAGGTCCGCATCGCATCGTCCAGGCCGGCCAGGGTCAGCGGGTACATGCGGTCCTGCATCAGCTCGCGGACGATCCGGATCGAGCCGGTATAGCCCCAATATTTCTCCTCGACCGGATTGAGCCAGACCGCGGCGGGATAGGTGTTGGTCAGCCGCTGCATCCAGGTCGCGCCAGCCTCCTCGTTGAAATGCTCGACCGAGCCGCCGGGATGGGTGATCTCATAGGGGCTCATCGAGGCGTCCCCGACGAACACCAGCTTGTAGTCGTGGCCATATTTGTGGAGCACGTCCCAGGTCGGCGTGCGCTCGCTGAAGCGGCGGCGATTGTCCTTCCACAAGGCCTCATAGGGGCAATTGTGGAAATAGAAGAATTCGAGATTCTTGAACTCCGAGGTCGCCGCCGAGAACAATTCCTCGCACAGCTTGATATGCGGATCCATCGAGCCGCCGACGTCGAGGAAGAGCAGCAATTTCACCGCATTGTGCCGCTCGGGCCGCAAATGGATGTCGAGCCAACCCTTGCGCGCGGTGCCGCTCACCGTCTCGTCGAGGTCGAGCTCCTCGGCCGCGCCTTCGCGGGCGAAGCGGCGCAGGCGCCGCAGCGCGACCTTGATGTTGCGGGTGCCGAGCTCGACGCTGTCGTCGAGATTGCGGAATTCGCGCTTGTCCCAGACCTTGATCGCGCGGCCCTGGCGGCCCTCGCCGCCGATCCGCACGCCTTCGGGATTGAAGCCGCCATGGCCATAGGGCGAGGTGCCGCCGGTGCCAATCCACTTGCTGCCGCCCTCGTGCCGCCCCTGCTGCTCCTCGAGCCGCTTCTTGAGCGTCTCCATGATCTCTTCCCAGGAGCCGAGCGCCTTGATCTCGGCCATCTGCTCGGGCGTCAGATAGAGCTCGGCGACCTTCCGAAGCCATTCCTCCGGGATCGGCGCCTCCTCGGTGCCGTAACTGGTCTCGATCCCCTTGAAGACCTTGCCGAACACCCGGTCGAAGCGGTCGAGCAGGGATTCGTCCTTCACGAAGGTCGCGCGCGCCAGATAATAGAAATCCTCGGGGCTGGCCCGGATGATGTCGGCGTCGAGCGCCTCGAGCAGCGTCAGATGCTCCTTCATCGAGGCCGGAATGCCCGCGGCGCGCAATTCGTCGACGAAAGAGAAGAACATGAGGGCGGTTTAACGCCGCGAAGCGGGAGAGGGAACCGTCAGCGGCAAGACGGCTCGCCTTGCAGCATCCAGTCCATTTCGGAACCGATGGTCGTGGGTCGAGCGGCGCCTTCGTGGTAAGAGGAGACATGGCTGGCGGATTGGCTCTTGTCTTGAGCGGCGGCGGCGCCAAGGGCGCGTTCCAGGTCGGCGTGCTCGACGAGCTGATCAGCAATCGGGGCGTCCGGTTCGACATCGTCGTCGGCGTCTCGACCGGAGCGCTGCAGGCGCTCGGCGTGGCGCAGAACGACGTCCCCGGGATGCTGGCCGAGTGGCTGGCGATCAAGGCGGACAAGGACATCTACAAGGAGCGGCCGCTCGGCCCGCTCGGCGGCCTGGTCGGAGCGAAGGCGCTCTACGATGCAAGGCCGCTGCGCAAGATCCTGGAGCGCTACGCGGACGAAACCAAGCTCAGGGCCTCCGGCATCAGGATGCTGCTCGGCGTCGCCAATCTGGGCACCGGCGCCTTCCGTACGATCGACGAGACCGTCCCCGGCATCCACAATTGGGTCTATGCGAGCTGTGCGATGCCCGTCTTCTTCGATCCGCTCGAGACCAAGGCGGAGGACGGCACGCGTGAGCAATGGGTGGACGGCGGCGTGCGCGACGTCACCCCGCTGGCCGCCGCGATGGAGCAGAATCCGCGCGGGATCGTGGTCGTGCGCGCCTCTCCCAAGCCGAAGCTCGGCAAGGTGAGGACCTTCCCCAATCTGATCAAGATCGGGCTGCGGGCGGTCGACATCCTGCAATCCGAGGTCTCGGCCAACGATCTCGCCAATGCGACGCTCATCAACGACTTCATCGCGGCGCGCGAGGCGCAGTTCCGGGCGCTGCAGGACCAGGGGATCGCGGGCGCGGCGGCGACCGCCATCCTTCGCCCGCTGGACGTGCAGATCGCCCGTTATCGCTTCGCCCCGCTGCGGGTGATCGAGCCGGAGAAGGAATATTCCGACACGCTCGAGTTCGATCCTGCAAAGATCCGCGAGGCGATCCAGGCCGGTCGCGATGCGGTCGATCGGGAATGGGACGCGCTGGAGCCATTGCTCACCTAGAGTGATTTCGAGGCAGGTGGCATCACCTGTCGGCTCGGAAATCACGACCAACAAATGAAAAATAGGCTCGTTCTGGTTCGACAGAACCAGGATTGAGCCTAGGCGGCCCAGACGCGGCAATGGTCAGCGCCAGCTTTCTCCCGAGAGGACGAAGACGAGGATCATCAGACCGTAGAGCGTGCCGGGGCCGACCAGCGGCAGCAGCAATATCTCCGGCAGGATCGGGACCTTGCGCCGGCGCAGCAGCCAGCTCGCACCGACCAGGCCCCAGGCGACGAGGACGATCATCAGGACCAGGCCGGCATCGTCATAGAGGCTGCCGTCCGACACGCCCCACAGATAGAAGAAGCTGATGACCGCGGCGACGATGACCGCCAGCACGAGCAGGATCCGGTAGATCATTGCGGCATCATAACGAAATTCGCGGCCGCCGGACAGGTCCGCGCTTTCCGCGGCGGCTTGGTTAACCGCCTTTCAATCTATTGGCCTTAGCCATTGGCGCGCAACGAAAAGCGGGGTGCTTGTGGCAAGTACGGCGATGGAAAGAACCGATGGCGACGCGATCAACCAGGTCGCGCGCAATTGCGGCTCGCTTGCGATCGAGTGCAGCGACGTCGCCGGCTTCGTCGCCGGCGTCAGCGAGCGCATCACCGACAATCTCAAGGTCCTCGATTCGCTCGAGGACGTGACCACCCGGTTGCTCGCCGATCAGGCCCGCGTCTCCGATTCCACCGACGAGGCGCGGGTGCTGGCCGAGCAGGCGCGCGGCAAGCTCGACCAGGGACGTGCGGCGATCGAGGACACGATCCGGATCTTCTCGGGCCTCACCGACCTGGTTGTCCAGCTCGGCGACCGGATGGCCGGCTTCGCCGAGGCGATGAGCCGGGTGCGCAGCGTCTCCTCTGCGATCGAGACGATCGCCAACAAGACCAACATGCTTGCCTTGAACGCGACGATCGAGGCGGCGCGCGCCGGCGAGGCCGGCCGCTCCTTCGCAGTGGTCGCCGCCGAGGTGAAGAAGCTCGCCCACGACACGCGCTCGGCGACCAGCGAGATTGCCGGAACGATCGCCTCGCTGACCCGCGAGGCCGAGATGGTCACCACCGAGATTAAGGCCGGCGTCGACAAGAGCCGCGTCGCCCAGCAGAGCTTCTCCAAGATCAACGACACGGTCCGCGACGTCGCCGACATCGTCGCCCTAGTCGATCGCCAGACCGACGGCATCGCCCAGTCGACCAGCCACATCCAGCAGAGCGTCGACAGCGTGAAGAGCGGCCTGTCCTCCTTTGCCGCCGATGCCCGCGCCAATGGCGGCAAGCTCCAGGTCACCCGCGAGCGGCTGACCCGGCTCGAGCTGCTGTCGAACGAGATGCTCGACCGGCTGGCGAGCAGCGGCGTCCGTATCGACGACACGCCGTTCATCGAGTTCGCCCAGAAATCGTGCCGCGAGATCAAGAATGCGATCGAGAACGGCATCCGCCGCGGCGACGTCGACCAGGACGCGGTGTTCGACACCGACTATGTCGTCATGCCCGGCACCAATCCCACCCAGTGGGAGACGCGCTTCTGCGAATTCGCCGACAATCACGTCCGGCCGATCCTCGACCGGCTGATGGCCGAGGAATCACGCCTGATCGCGACCGCGATCACCGACGTGAACGGCTATCTGCCGACGCACATTTCGGAGCGTTCGCAGCCGCAGCGGCCGAACGACCCGGAATGGAATGCCGAGCATTGCCGCAACCGCCGCAATTTCCTCGACGACATCACCCGCCGTGCGATCGAAAGCGACAAGGAGGCGATGCTCGCCACCTATGGCATGGAGCTCGGCAACGGCCGCTATCTGCCGGTCAAGAACGTGTTCGTGCCGCTCTGGGTCTACGGTCGGCGCTGGGGCAATTTCGAGCTCGCCTACCGCGACGAGAGCGTCGAGTGATCAGGTCGTCGGCTGCGAGCGGGCCGGTTCCGCCGGCGGAAGGCTGACCTGGTGATTGCCGTCGGGGGTCAGTCCGACTCGCGCGCGAATACGTGAGTGATCCGAGCGCGGCCCGGTGAGCAAGGCCAGAAGCTGCTGGTCCGACGGAACGGCGTCATAGCTGCCGAGCAGGATCGTCTCGCCGATGTCATGCCTGAGCAGCCAGTATCGGCGCTGGTTCTCGACATGGATGACCTCGAGCTGTCCGCCGGCGTCGTTGAGGAACGCAACGAGCAGGCTGCGGCCCTCGACGGCCTGGCGCTGGCCCTCGGCCGCCCGAAGAATCGGAATGGTGTTGTTGCCGATCCGCGCGCGCTGCGAGACGCATAAGCTGGGCGGGATGCGAGACGGCAAGGTGCGTTGCCGCCCTGCGCTGTCGCTTCCGGCTTCGCCGCCGCCATCCAGGGTCGCCATCAACGCCGTCGCCGTCAGCTCGGCCGCGACGGGGTCGGGAAGGAGCCGGGCCGCGCGCCCGCCAGCGCCGCCCGAACAGTCGACCAGCGCGATCGGCGCGGCCGGGCGTGGCAGCTGGGCTGCGTCGAAGCGTATCCCGGCCAGGAGGTCGTCCATGACGGCGAAGACCTCGTTGCTGCGATCCTGCGGGCCGGACACGCGCAGTTTCACGATCCAGCGATCGACCTTGATGAATGCGGCGCTGCTGGCGAGGTTGCCGCGATAGCCTCCATAGTCCCTGCGGATGGCGACGCCGGGAACGCCGCCGGCCGCAACGGTGCGCGCCTCCCCGCCGGACAGGGAGGTCGAGGATTGCGTGCGCAGCGCCTGATCGGTGGCAATCGCAGTCAACCCGGCATGGGGCAGCGCCGGAAAGTAGATATAGGCGGTCGCGAAGACGGACCCGTCCCGGGTTTGATATTGCAGGCCATTGTCGAGGCCCTGTCCCTGGCGGCTGAACTCCAGCGAGCGGCTCAAGCTTGTCGTGCCGGCGCGACGCGGGAAAGCGATACCGGGCCGGACGAGGCGAGCCGTGTCGCCCGACATTTCCCAGAACTGGTTTGGCGCGGCCTGGCTTGGCAGCTCGGGCTTGTCCTGTGCGGCAGCGCTCACCGACATCGGCAGCGCGACCATCAGCATGAAAAGGAGTCGTTTCATCGCGCGCCCTCTCTTTGCCGGAAGCCTATCCGCTGAGGGAGGGGCCATCAATCGGAGCTTGCGGCAGATCCGGTGTCGATTTCAAACGGCTTTGGCCGATTGACCAAGGTCACCAGCACGAACGAGATGATCATCAGCAGGTACCAGGCGCCGAGCTTGGACAGCGGCACCATCGTCCAGCCGTCGCGCTGGTCGGGATACATCCAGGCGCCGGACAGGGTGCCGATATTCTCGGCGAACCAGATGAACAGAGCGACGAGCAGGAAGCCGAGCAGGATCGGCATCGGCCGGTGGCGGCGGAACGGGCGGAACCAGAAGATGCAGCGCCAGTAGAGCAGGGCAGTCGCCGCGAAGAGCCACAGGCGGATGTCCGGTAG
>JAYRLF010000187.1:0-8006 GCA_041905385.1 Allosphingosinicella sp. | reverse complement strand
AAGGACACATCATGCACGGTCATTACCGCATGCTGGCGCTGAACCTGATCGCCAGCCTGGCGATCATGTATCTGGTGATGTTCGCCATGATCGCCGGCGCGGACGATTTCTATCACAATCTCAACACCTTCTACATGGCGCTCATGATGGTCGCGCCGATGGGCGCGCTGATGCTGCTGATGATGGGGTCGATGTATGCGAACCGTCGGCTCAACCTGATGCTGCATGCCGGCTTCGCGATCGTCTTCGCGCTCGCCTTCCTCGGCATTCGCAGCCAGGCGGGGATCGGCGACGTCCAGTTCATCCGATCGATGATCCCGCACCATTCCGGCGCGATCCTGATGTGTCGCGAGGCCAGGCTGACCGACCCGGAGCTTGCGGCGCTGTGCGACCAGATCCGCGACGGGCAGCGCCGCGAGATCGAGCAGATGGAGGCGATCCTCGCGCGCTACTGAGCCGGGACGGCCTGCTCCCGCGCGGCCCGCTCCGCCTTCAAGGCTCGCCGCCGGCGGCGCCAGGCGGTGTAGCCGAGCCGGCTCGGGAACAGGATGATGCCGGTGACGATCACGATCAGCCCCAGCGCGGTCGTGATCATCAGCAGCGGCGAGTTGAAATTCTCGTGGCCGCGCCAGTCCATGATGTGCAGGCCCCAGAGGAAGTCGTAGACCCGCCACAAGGTCGATCGGCGCGCCGCGACCGCGCCGGTGTCGGCGGCGACGTAGAGCGCGCGATTGGCGCCGTCGTCGAATCGGACACGCCAGGCCGGCAGTGCGCCGCGATATTCGGGCGAGGCCTCGGTCACGCGCTCGACGCCGACGGCCCGGGCCGTGCCCTGATGGTCCGCCTCGGCGATCCGGGTCGCGAGCTCGGCGGGCAAGGGCGACAATTGCTGTCCCGACGCAAGATCGAACAGAGCGGGCCGCGCCTCGCCGCCGCTCACCAAAGCGACCGGCCGGCCGAGCAGCGACCGGATCTCGATCTTCTCGCCGAAGCGCATGCCCTGGGCGGCGAGCCGGTCGAGGCCGGCCGCGGCGATGTTGAGCTGAACCGGCACGGCGCGCTGCTCGGCGATCGCATGCTCGCTGCGGACGCGCTCGATCGGGACCAATGCGAAGAACAGGCCGCTGACGAACCAGAACAGGATCTGGATCGCCATCAGCAAAGCCAGCCATTTGTGAATCTTCGCGTTCAAGCCCCGCATGCGCCACACTCCCTTGGCGCCGAGCGTAGCCGGGGCGCGGCGAGACGGCTATGGGGCAGCCATGACCAGGCCCGTCCTCTACGATTATTTCCGCTCCTCGGCCTCCTACCGGGTGCGGATCGCGCTCAACCTCAAGGGCGTCGATCATGACGTGGTGGCGATCAACCTGCTCGACGGCGACCAGCGCAGCGACGAGTATCGCGCCCGCAACCCGCAGGGCTTCGTGCCGATGCTCGAGATCGACGGGCTGAAGCTGGTCCAGAGCCTGGCGATCATCGCCTATCTCGACGCGACGCGGCCGGAGCCGCGGCTGCTGCCCGCCGATCCGGCCGAACAGGCCCATGTCCGCGCGCTGGCGCTGGTGATCGCCTGCGACGTGCATCCGCTCAACAATCTCCGCGTGCTCAAGAAGCTGACCGCGCTCGGCCACGACCAGGAGGTGCGCGACGACTGGTACCGGCATTGGATCAAGGAAGGCTTCGACGCGCTCGAGCCGCTGGCGGCGCCGCGCGCCGGCCGCTTCCTGTTCGGCGACAGTCCGAGCCTCGCCGATATCTGCCTGGTGCCGCAGATGTTCAACGCGCGGCGATTTCACGTGCCGCTGGAGGATTATCCGACTTTGGTGCGGTGCGATGCGGAGGCGAGCAGGCTGGACGCCTTTGCGGCGGCGCATCCGGATCGGGTGCAGGCGTAACCCCCATCACTTCCCGACGTAGGCCGGGATCCAGTCAGGCGCTGAACTGGGCCCCGGCCTTCGCCGGGGCACGCCACTTGGAATGGCTCAGCGCGCGGTTTCGACCAGCGGCGCCGGGCTGTGGAAGCGCGGTTGCCAGTGGCGGATATCGGCGGCGAAGACGCCGTTGACGATGGCGGGATCGGCGGCGAGCATCGCCTGGGCCTCGGCCAGATCGGCGGCGCGGACGATCGCCATGCCGCCGTCCAGGCCGACAAAGGCGCCGCCGGCGACGCTGCGGCCTTCCTCGACCAGACGGGCATGATAGGTGGCATGCGCGCGCAGGTCCTGCTGGCGCATCGGCACGCCGGCGCGCCAGGCGGGGCCGGGGCGAAAGACGAACAGGAACAATTGCCGGCCCGGTTGGGCGGCGGCCGCACCGGCGGGCGGCTGCGCCGGCGCCGCGGCGGCGCTGACGAGCAACAGGGCAAAGGCGAAGGATCGGATCATCGGACTCTCCTGGTCAGGCCAGGCTAGGCCCGGGCGCCGACGGGCGACAAGCCCCGGATCGTGCGAACGTGCCCGGCCTGGGCACGAGCGTCAGCCCGCCACCCAGTCCCGGCGCAGCCGCCCGGCCGCGAACAGATAGAAGAGGCCGCTGAGCAGGTAGAAAGCGAGCCCGTAGAGGATCGAGTAACGCAGCGAGTCGTCGCCATAAGCCGCGGCCATGCGATCGGACATGAAGCCCAAGAAGAAGATGCCGAAGCCGATCCCGATCAGATTGTTGATGAACAGGAAGCTGGCGCTGGCGGTCGCGCGCATGTTGGGCGGGACGATGTGCTGGACGGCGGCGATGACCGGGCCGAGCCAGGCCAAAGCGAGCATCTGGCCGATCGCGAACAGGATCCAGGCGATCGCCGGCGACGGCGCGAACAGGCCGACCGCGAAGGTCGGCGCCGCGATCAGGAAGCAGATCGCCGGGATGCGGGCATAGGCGCCGGGATTGGCCGGTCCGGTGCGGTCGCCGAACCAACCGCCGAGCCAGGTGCCGGCAATGCCGCCGACCAGCACGATCGAGCCGTAAAACAGACCGACATCGGCGAGCGGCAGATCGAAGCTGCGGTGGAAGAAGCTCGGCAGCCAGAAGATCAGGCCATAACCGAGGATCGAGCCCGAGGCGGCGCCGAAGGAGAGCAGCCAGAAGCTCGGCGTCGTCGCCAGGCGCGCCACGACCGTCATGAACGGCGGCGCTGTCTCGCTGGCCGGCCGGTCGGCACCATCGAAGCCGCCGCGCACGGGCTCGGGAACGAACAGCTTGACCAGCAAGGCGGCGGGCAGACCGGCGAGCCCGACGATCAGGAAGGCCGAGCGCCAGTCGAGATGGCTGGCGATCCAGCCGCCGAAGAAGACGCCGAGCGCCGAGCCGATCGGGATGCCGAGCGAGAAGAAGGCGAGCGCCCGCGCGCGCTTCTCCTTGGGGTAGAAGTCCGAGATCAGCGCATAAGAAGGGGCAACGCCGCCGGCCTCGCCGATGCCAACGCCCATCCGGGCGAGGAACAGATGCCAGAAATTCTGGGCGAGGCCGCACAGAGCGGTGAAGGCGCTCCACAAGGCGACCGAGACGCTGATGATGTTGACCCGGCTCTTGCGGTCGGCGAGCCAGGCGATCGGGATGGCGAGGCCCGAATAGAAGAGGGCAAAGGCGATGCCGCCCATCAGGCTGAGCTCGGTATCGGAAAGGCCGAGCTCCGCCTTGATCGGGACCGCCAGCACGCCGATGATCTGGCGGTCGATGAAATTGAAGATGTAGGCGATGAGCAGGATGAGGAGGACGCGGCCTCCCGGGCTCGCGCCCTCCCCTTGTCCTGCCCGATCGCTCACCGGAAGTTGAGACCGACGCTGAGATAAACCTGGCGCGGATTGCCGTAATAAGCGGTCAGCACGCCCTCGCCGCCGAGCGTCGAGCTGATGCCCGGCTGGCCGTTGGCCAGGATGAAGTTGCCGGTGTCCGGATTCTGCCGGAGGAAGTTGTAGCCTGAGACGATGTAGCGCTTGTCGGTCAGGTTGCGGCCGTGCAGGCCGATCGACCAGCGATCATCGTCGGAGCGCCAGACGATGCTCGCATCCCAAAGCGCGTAGCTGCCCTGATCGAGCAGCGGCGTGCGCAGCTCGAACTGCTGGCTCGAGCTCCGGTAGGAGACGGTGGTGAGCAGGTTGAGCATGCCGCCGAACACCGGCGTGCCGTAGTTCAAGGTGCCGCTCGCCGTCCACTCCGGCGTGTTCTGGATCGCGCGCCGATCGGAGACGTCGAGGCCGCGCGCGTCGATATATTCGCGATAATCGGCGTTGAGATAACCGAGCGACCAGGCGAAGTTCAGCGAATCGCCGTCGGTGCCGAAGTCGCGGGCGAGCACCGCATTGCCTTCGAACTCGACGCCCTGGAACCGCGCCTTGGCGGCATTGGTGGTGACGCCGATGAAGGTCTGCTGACCGTTGAGCACGGTGCCGATCGAGCCCGGAATCTGGACGTCCTCATAATCGGCGTGGAACAGGTTGAGGCTGAAGCGCAGCCGGCGGTCGAACAATTGCGCCCGCCAGCCGAGCTCGTAGCTGGTCACCGTCTCAGGATCGAACGACATGAAGTCGAACAGCTCCTGGGCGTTGCAGGCGCCGCCCTGGGCGTTGCGGCAGGCGGTGGTGACGCCGCGCGGATCGAAGCCGCCGCCTTTGAAGCCGCGCGCATAGCTGGCGTAGAAGGTGTGCTCGTCGGTGGGCTCGAAGCTGAGCGACGCGCGCGGGGTGAAGCGCCGGAAATCGGCGGTGCCGGTGAAGTCGGACTGGGTGGCGATGCGCGTGCCGGTGCCGCCGAAGAAGGGCGAGCCGCCGCCGCCGAGATAGACGCCGCGATCGATGTCGGACGTGCGCTCGTCCCAGGTGTAGCGGCCGCCGAGCGACAGGCTCCACTGCTCCGAGAAATCGTAGGTCAGATCGGCGAAGACCGCATAAGTCTCGGTGTCGACGTCGCCGAAGGTGAGCGCGGCCACGCCGCCCGGCAGGCGGACGTCGAACACGGTCCGCGCATTGGCGTCGAGATAATAGAAGCCGAGCAGAGCGTTGAGCGGGCCATTGTTGTAGAGGATCTGCAGCTCCTGGGAGGTCTGCTGGTTCTGGTAGAAGGCCGGCACGTCGACATCGACCGCGGGCAGCGCATCGAAGTCGATCGGGCTGGCGCTCTCGTCGCGGCGGAAGGCGGTGATGCTGCGCAGGGTGAGATTGTCGGTCGGCTGGACCTCGGCGAACAGGCTGACGCCATAGGCCTCGACGTCCTGCTCGGGGTCGGAAAGGCCGCCGCGCGTGTCGAACTCGTCGCTGAGCACCGGCGCGTTGGTGAGCAGGCTCGGGATCAGGCGATGACCGCCGCGGGCGTTGCTGTTGTCCTTGGTGTAGTCACCCTGGAGGCGGACGAAGACGTTGCGCTCGTTGTTGATCTCGAACGACAGCCGGCCGGCCCAGATGTCGCGATTGTAATTCTCCTCGCCGGTGGTGAGATTGTCGCCGAAACCACCGCGCGACAGGCGGGCGAGCGAGGTGCCGACGCGGAAATAATCGGCGCCGAGCGGGGTCGAGGCGGAGACGACGAGATCAGCCTGGTCGTAGGTTCCGATGGTGCCGCGGACGCGCAGGGTCGGGTCGCGGCCGAGCCGGCGGGTGACATATTTGATCGCGCCGCCGATCGTGTTGCGGCCGTAGAGCGTGCCCTGCGGCCCGCGCAGCACCTCGATCCGCTCGACGTCGTAAATGTCGAGCAGCGCCGCCTGCGGGCGGTTGAGATAGACGTCGTCGAGATAGATGCCGACGCCGGCCTCGAAGCCGGCGACCGGATCCTGCTGGCCGACGCCGCGGATGAAGGCGGTCAGGGTCGAATTGGTGCCGCGCGACGCCTCGAGCGTGACGTTCGGGGTGGTGTCGCCGATGTCGGTGAGATCGAGCGCGCCTTCGACCTCGAGCTGCTCGCCCGAATAGGCCGTGATCGCGATCGGCACGTCCTGCAGGCTTTCCGTGCGGCGGCGGGCGGTGACGACGATCTCCTCTTCCGCGCCCATGCCGGCGTCGGGCGAAGGCGGCGCCTCATCCTGCGCATAAGCGGGCGCGGCGACGGCGAGCGCGACCAGCGCGGTGCCGAACTTGAGGCTGGCGGACATCTTGCGGGTGCGGGACATGGTTGGGGTTCCTCCTAGATTTCGGTTTCTGCTGTGCTGCGGGCGCGCGACAGGCGGTCCGCAAAGTCCTTGAGGGTGCGGTTGAACAAATCGGGCTGCTCGAGATGCGGCGCGTGGCCGGACCGGTCGAAGCGGACGGCGCTGGCGGTCGGGAGCGCGGCGACGAGATGGTCGGCGGTCTCCTCGCCGTAGAGCGAGCTCAAGGCGCCGTGGACGATCAGGGTCGGGTGGCGGATGCCGCTCAGCAAGGCGCGCATGTCCTGCCGGACCAGGCTCTCCCAGATCGCGGCGATGGCGGCGCCGTCGCTGCGGGCGAATTCGGCGCTCGCCCAGTCGGCGAGCGCGCGCTGCTCCGGCGCGGGCGGCTGGGCGAAGATCGCCTGGCCGGCGCCGAGCGCGAAGCCCTCGAAGTCGGCGCGGATCGCCGCGGTGCGGGCCTCGCAGGCCTCAGGGCTGAGGCCGAGATCCCATTCGGCGTCGTTGCGGACCCGGGCGGTCATGTCGATCACCACCGCGCCGGCGAAGCGGCGGCCGGCCGGGCCGGCGAGGACTTGCCAGAGGACGGTGGCGCCGAGCGACCAGCCGACCCCGATGGCGCCTGTGAGGCCGAGCGATTCGACCAGCTCAGCGACGTCGGCGGCGAGCCGCTCGACGGTCGGCGCGCGGCCTGCGCCGGATTCGCCATGGCCGCGCAGGTCGATCGCGATCAGCCGGTGCGAATCCGCGAGCGGGGCCTGGAACCGGAAGAAGCCGCGATTCGCCATCAGCCCGTGCAACAGAACGATCGGCGTGCCGCTGCCGCTGTCTGAATAGGCGATCTGCGCGCCGTCGGATGACGTGAACTGGTTCAAGGCCCCTCCCAGGCGTCGCCCCTGTTCGGAGTTCTCGCCGGGCCGCTGAGTGCCTCAATTTGAAAGTTGAGTCAATATTCAACTTTCAGCAGCTCTCCGCCCCTCCCTGCACGCAGGGAGGGGTTGGGGTGGGTACGTTTGTAAGTTGACTCGGCCGTCGTCGGCCTCGCCAAAACATCAGCAGGGTTGAAGAAGGCTGTGGCCAACCGCCGACGTACCCACCCACAGCCCCTCCCTGCGTGCAGGGAGGGGAGCTACGTCACCGCCCGCGCAGCTCGCGGGCGAATTGCCGGCATTGCGGGGTGCCGCGGCCGGCATTCTGGCAGAAGGCGCGCATGTTCGCGGAATTGGCACGGTTGACGCGCGAGCGCGGGCGCGGCGGGCGCGGACGCTGGGGCGTCGCCTTGGGGGTCGCCGCCGCCGGAGCGGGCGGGGCCGGCATGATCTGGCCGGGCACGGCATTCGGATCGGCGGTGGCGGTCGCGACCGGCGGCGCGGCGCCCGGCACGGCGGGCGCCTCGCCCTGCACCACGATCCGGCGGCGCGGCATGAAGCCGATCAGGCCACCTGCGGTGCGCACCCGCCACCAATCGTCGCCCTGCTCGAAGGTCGAGAAGGTCTCGCCGGCGCTGACCCGGGCGACGATCGGCGAGACCGTCGACGGGCCGCTATGGACGTTGGTGAAGCCGTTGGGATCCTCGATGACCGCGGCCAGGTCGAACTGCTCGGCGGTCGCTCCGGGCGTGGGATTGGCCGGGGCCGGCGTCGCGTTCGGGCCGGCCGGAATTTCGGCGGTCAGCGGCTGGTCGGCGCTGCTATTGGCGTCGCCCGAAGCGCCGGCACCATCGCGGTTCATCCACCACCAGCCGCCCGCGCCCGCCGCGGCGACGACGAGGATGGCAAAAAGGGCGATGAGTCCGGTCTTCTTTGCGGCCATGGATTTTCCCCTCCGTCCCCATAGCACGAAAGAGGGAATTGGGCAGGCTGTTTGGAATCGGCTTGCGCGGGGTCGCTCCGGCCCGCTCCCCCACCCGGCCTCCCAACGACAGGTTATGCTCTGG